>DASSPH010000041.1 GCA_035699745.1 Vicinamibacterales bacterium | reverse complement strand
GGCATAGGCCTTCTCGACCTCGTCCCAGATCTTCATCTTCTCGGCCTTCTCACGCGAGAGCACCACGTAGCCTTCGCGATCCTCGGTGCGCTCGAGCAGCACGTCGACGATGTCGCCGGGCTGCACGGTGATCTGGCCGGTCTCGTCCACGAACTCGTCGACGGGAATGATCCCCTCGGATTTGTAGCCGACGTCGACGATGACTTCGGACGGCGTCACTTTCAGGACGGTACCCTTGACGACCTCGCCTTCCGCCATGTTGCGGAAGCTGTTATCGTAAAGGTCCAGGAGGGCCGCGTATTCCTGCGCATCAACGTGTTGATCGTCCAAGCCAGTTGACGAATCGCGACCTCCTTGCGGAATGATCTGCTGCTGTTTGTCTCTTGCCATGCTGAGCGGGTCCTCTCTGACGTACTTGCCGGGATCTCAGCTCCGGCGGGCTGTAGATTGACTCTCGCTTGAGTTGCGATAAGCAGTAGATTATCCACTACTTACGGCCGCGGGGTCAAGGTCTGGCCGCGGCGCGGGACAAAGGGAGCCGACGATGGCGAAAAAGGTCCGGAAAGCGAAAGGCCAGAAGACCACCCCGTCCAAACGCAAGAAGGGAGCGGGGTTACGGGTCGCCGCCGGCAGCGGCGCCAGGAAGACGGGCCGCCGGACGGCAGGCGCCCGACCCCCGAAGGGCAAGGCGCGGCGCAAGCAGGCGCGCAAGAACCCGCCGCGGCCGGGCAAGACCTCGGCCCGCAAGGCCGCCGCCCCTCGCGGCGGCGCACGGAAGACCGCGCCGAAACGGCCGGGCTCGAAGCGGCCGGGCTCGAAGCGGCGCGGCGGCACCGGCCAGGAGGCGACGCTGGCGCAGACGCCTGCCACGGGACGCAGCGTGAGCGGCCCGACCAACCCGATGCCGACCCGGCGCTCGACCGGCACGGCCGCCGGCGCCGGCACGATCCGGCAGGCGCCCGGACTCGAACGCGAGCGCAAGCGGTTGCGCGAAGTGGAAGAAAGCGTGCAGGGTCCCCCGTCGAGCCTCAACATGGATCGCCACGGTTCCGCCGCGCGCAGCGGGCGCGCGGCGCTCCGCCAGGCCAAGCGCGATCACACCGAGACCAGCCCGGCGATGACCGGCGGCGACGTGGATGCCGACTGGGAAGACGCGTACGCGGTCGGCGACGAAGCCCCCGGCGGCGACAACCCGACGCCGGATCAGGATCGCGTCGACGACATCGGCCGCGCGCTGGGGATCGAGTACGCCGACAACGAGGAACTGAAAGCCGCGGACAAGATCGCCGAGCGCGATCGGCACCGCTGGGAGCTGGACCCGGCGTCAGCCGAAGACTACCCCGACCACGACGAGGACTGAAGGCCGACGGCGCACGCTCCGGCACGAGGACCACGAAGAACACACCACGCCGAAGTCACGTGGTGCCCGTCGCAGGTTTGTGACCTTGTGCCGGACCGTCGACCGTCTCACGGTAACTCCCCCGACGAGCGCGCTTCCGCCAGAGCCAGTACTCTCTCGATCACGTCGTCGATCGGAACGCCCGTCGTATCGATCACCACCGCGTCGGGCGCGATCGTCAACGGCGAGGCGGCGCGCGTCGAGTCGTTCTTGTCGCGCTCGGCGAGCGCCGTCGCCACGTCCGCCAGCTGGCTGCTCTTCGAGCTGGTGTGCGCGGGGTCGGCGGCGCGGCGCCGCGCCCGCTCCTCGGGTGACGCGTCCAGGTAGATCTTCACGTCGGCGTCGGGAAACACCACGGTGCCGATGTCCCGCCCTTCCATGACCACGCCCGCCCCCTGGTCGTACGCGCGCTGACGCGCGACGAGCACGCGCCGCACCGCGGGATGCCGCGCCACGGCGGTCGCCGCCTTGTCCATCTCCGGCGTTCGGATCGCGGTCCTGACGTCGTGCCCGTCGATGACGACGCGGCCGTTCTCGAGATCGAACGTCGCCCGCTCCCCGAGCGCCGCCACGGCGGTTTCATCGGTCAGTTCGATCCCCTCGTGCAGCGCCAGCCAGCCTAGCGCGCGATACATCGCGCCGGTATCGATGTGCCGGTAGCCGAGCCGCGCCGCAACGGCGCGGGCGACCGTCCCCTTGCCGGCGCCGGACGGACCGTCAATCGCGATGATGTGCTTCGCTCGCACGCGTCCTCACGTTGCTATTATGGCCGCGCCATGCGGCTGCTGCGAAGGGTGACCGTGATCCTCCTGATCCTGCTCTGCGTGCTCCTGCTCGCCGCCGCGGCCGCCCGCGCCCACCGCCGCGGCGCCGCCTTCGTCGTGATCGCCGCCGGCATGGACGGCGCGGCGCAGCGCGTTGCCCAGTGGCACACGACTGCCGTGACCGAGATGCCGGTGCGGTCGATCCCGTGGCGCAGCGGCGCGCTGCGCACCCGCGCCTACCGGCCCGCCCGCGCGGATGGGCGCGGCATCATGCTCGTGCCCGGCGTGCACGCCGCCGGCATCGACGAGCCGCGGCTGGTCGGATTCGCGCGGCACATCGCGGCATTCGGCCATCCGGTCCTCACCGTCGAACTGCCGGACCTGATGCGCTACGAGATCACGACCGGGACCACCGACATGATCGAGGACGCCGCGGCGTGGATGCTGCGGCAGAACGAGTACCGCGGACGCGACGGGCGCATCGGCCTGCTCGGGATCAGCTTCGGCGGCGGCCTGTCGGTGGTCGCCGCGGGGCGCCCCTCGGTGCGCGACGGCGTCTCGTTCGTCATGGCGCTCGGCGGCCACGCGGATCTGCCGCGCACCCTGAAGTATCTCTGCACCGGCATCCAGGCCGACGGCTCCACGCGCCCGCCGCACGACTACGGCCTGGCCATCGTCCTCCTCGGCGCCGCCGATCGCGTCGTCCCGGCGCCGCAGGCCGAGCCGCTGCGCGAGGCGATCCGGTCGTTCCTGGAGGCGTCGCGCCTCGACATGGTGGACAAGGGGAAGGCGGCGCTGGAGTTCGCCCGCGCGAGGTCGCTGGCCGAATCGCTGGCCGAGCCGTCGCGGACCTACATGGGCTACGTGAACGATCGGGACGTCGCGCGGCTCGGCCCGGTGCTGCTGCCGCACGTGGCGGCGCTCGGCGGCGCGCCCTCGCTCTCACCCGAGCGCTCGCCGCTGCCGCCGTCCCCGCTCTATCTGCTGCACGGCACCGACGACAACGTCGTCCCTGCCATCGAGTCGACGCTGCTCGCGCGGTACGCCGCGTCGCACGGCGGACGCGCGCGCGCGCTGCTGACGCCGCTGATCACCCACGCGGAGGTGGATCGCGGCTCGACCGCGGCCGCGATGTGGCGGCTGATAGACTTCTGGGCAGACGTCCTCGATGAGTGAGCCACGCCGGGCGCGGCACGACGAGCGGCTGCAGAAGATTCTGTCTGCGGCGGGGATCGCCTCGCGGCGCCTCTCCGAAGAACTGATCCTGCAGGGGCGCGTTAGCGTCAACGGCACCACCGTCACCGAGCTCGGCACGAAAGCGGATCCGTCGATCGACGAGATCAAGGTCGACGGACGGCGGATCAAGAGCGAGCAGCGCAAGCGCTACGTGCTGCTGAACAAGCCGCGCGGCTACATCACCACGCGCAGCGACCCGCAGGGGCGTCCGACGGTGATGGATCTCGTCAAAGGGGTGGCCGAGTACATCTACCCCGTCGGCCGGCTCGACTACGACTCCGAAGGGCTGCTGCTGCTGACCAACGACGGCGAGCTGGCGGCGCGGCTGACGCATCCGCGCCATGAAGTGGAGAAGGTCTACGAGGCGCGGGTGAAGGGGGTGCCCGACGATCGCACGCTCGAGCGCCTCGCGCGCGGCGTGCCGGTGGAGGGGCGCCGCACCGCGCCCGCGAAGATCCGGGCGTCGGAACCGTTCGCGAGAGGGAGCGGCGAGCAGACGATCGTGGAGATCGCGATCCACGAAGGGCGGCACCGGCAGGTGCGCAAGATGTTCGAGGCGGTCGGCCACCCGGTCGTCCGCCTGAAGCGCGTGCGGATTGGCCCGATCGAGGACCCGAACATCCCGGTGGGCCATTGGCGCTTCCTGACGCCGCCGGAGCTGGCCCGCCTGCGCCGCGCTGCCGCCCTGGGGCCAGGTCTGCAAACGGGCACATCGGGCACATCGGGGTCAGGTCTAGAAAAGGGCGGACGAGGGGTCAGGTCTAGAAAACGGCAGACCAGGGGGTCAGGTCTAAAAAGCGGCAGGTTCCTCGGTAGGTTGCAGACCTGGCACCGACCCCGGCCCGTTCGCAGACCTGGCACCCGGGGGTCAGGTCTGGAAAACGGCAGGCCAGGGGTCAGGTCTAAAAAGCGGCAGGTCCCTCGATAGGTTGCAGACCTGGCACCGAACTCGGTCCGTTCGCAGACCTGACACCCGGGGGTCAGGTCTAAAAAGCGGCAGCTTCCTCGGTAGGTTGCAGACCTGGCACCCAATCCGCCCGTTCGCAGACCTGGCACCCAGGCCAGCCGATACGCTCACCCAGGCCAGCCGATACGCAGACCTGGCACCCGGGCGGGCTGGCTCAGTGGACGCTCTCGGTGTCCTCTTGCGGCGCGGGGCTTTCCTCCGGCGCGGCGGACACGGGCGACGACGGGTCGTCGAACGGCAGCGGCGACGTGGTCTCAGTCGGCTCGGCGAGCCCCGGCGGCAGATCGAAGCCGAGCGCGTCGGACAGCTCGTCCACCTTCGGCAGGTCGCTGATGTCGTTCAGGCCGAAGCGCTCGAGGAACTCCCGCGTCGTCCCGTACATGAAGGGGCGGCCGACGACCTGCTTGCGGCCGACGGTCTTCACCAGTTTCCGCTCGATCAGCGTCTGCAGCACGCCGGAGCTGCTGCTCACGCCGCGGATCTCGGCGATCTCCGGCGCGGTCACCGGCTGCTTGTAGGCGATCACCGCCAGCGTCTCGAGCGACTGTACCGACAGCTTCGACGTCGTCCGCTCGTGGAACAGCTTGCGCACCCATTCGTGCAGCTCGGGCTTGGTGGTCAGCTGATAGCCGCCCGCGATCTCGACGATCTGCAGGCCGCCGGGACGGTCGTAATCGGCGCGCACCGCCGCCACCGCGGCGTCGACGTCTTCCTTCGGCTCGCCGTCGAGCAGCTTGTACAGGGTCTTCAGCGTGATGGGCTCGGGAGAGGCGAAGATCAACGCCTCGACGATCGGCTTGAGATGGTCAGACACTGTGGTCGTCCTTGTGCTGCTGCGCCAGATGCTCGGCGTGCACCTGCTCCGGATCGTGCAGCGGCCGCGGCGCGTCCGCGGGGCGCGCCCGCTTGTAGATCCGGATCGGCCCGATGACGCCGCTCTGGAACACGCGTATGAGTTTCAGCCGGATCATCTCCAGCACTGCCAGGAACGTGACGACGAGGCCGGCGCGCGTCTGGATGTCCTGGAAGAGATCCTCGAAGCCGCAGGCCTCCGTCTCCGACAGCCGCGACATCAGCTGCTCGATGCGATCCTCGATCGGAATCTGCTCCGAGGGCAGATAGACCTTGGGCCTGGCCTTGGTCCGCTCCACCACGGCGCGGAAGGCGCTGATCAGGCTGAACAGATCGACTTCGATTTCCGGCTCGGGGGCCTCCCCGGCAATCTCGGCGATCGGCCCGTCCGGGCGGGTCCACTGCGCGCTGCGCAGCGTCTCGCGCTCGTGCAGCAGCTCGGCGGCGGCCTTGAACTTCTGGTGCTCGAGCAGCCGGCGCATCAGCGCCTCGCGCGGATCCTCCTCGGGATCCTCCTGCGCCGGATCGGGACGCGGCAGCAGCGTGCGCGACTTGATGTGAATCAGCGTCGCCGCCATCACCAGGAACTCCCCGGCGACATCCAGGTTCAGCTCCTGCATCAGATCGATGTACTCGATGTACTGCGTCGTGATGAGCGCGATCGGGATGTCGTAGATGTCGACCTCGTGCTTCTTGATCAGATGCAGCAGCAGGTCGAGGGGGCCCTCGAAGTTCTGCAGGCGGACGGGGTAGGCCTCGAGAATGGATTCGAACTCTTGTTCCATGGCCGGCTAGTACCTCAGCTTCACCGCCGCGCGGACGCGCTCCATGGTCTCACGAGCCGTGACCCGCGCCTTCTTCGAGCCTTCGTGCAGAATTTCCTTGACCGCGCCGGGCCGGGCGAGCACGTCCCGGCGGCGCTCCCGGATCGGCTCGAGATGGGCGTTGAGCGCTTTGGCGAGCTTCACCTTGACCTCGACGTCGCCGACCTTGCCGGTGCGGTAGCGCTCTTTCAGATCGTCCACTTCCGCGGTGTCGGGATTGAACGTGTCGTGATAGATGAAGACCGGGTTCCCTTCGACGGTGCCGGGAATGTCGGCGCGCACGCGCTTGGGATCGGTGTACATCATCCGGACGCGTTTGGTGACCGTCTCGGCATCGTCCGACAAGTGGATGGTGTTGCCGATGCTCTTGCTCATCTTCTTGTCGCCGTCGATGCCCGGCAGACGGGACACCCTGGTGAGCAGCGGCTGCGGCTCGACGAGCGTGTCGCCGAACACGTTGTTGAACCGGCGGACGACTTCGCGCGACAGCTCGAGGTGCGCGACCTGGTCCTCCCCCACCGGCACGAACTTCGCGTCGTACATCGACACGTCCGCGGTCTGCAGCAGCGGATACCCGAGGAAGCCGATCGTCGACAGATCGCGGTCCTTGAGATCCTCCTGCTGCTCCTTGTAGGTCGGCACGCGCTCGAGCCACGAGACCGGCGTCACCATCGACAACAGCAGGAACAGTTCGGCGTGCTCGGGAACGAGCGACTGCACGAAGAACGTGCTCTTCTCCGGATCGAGGCCGGCGGCGATCCAGTCCGCCACCATCTCGCAGCCGCTGTCCACGACCCGGCTGGTGTCGGCGTACTCGCTGGTCAGCGCGTGCCAGTCGGCGACGAAGTAGAAGCAGTCGTACTTGTCCTGCAGCGGGACCCAGTTGCTCAGCGCCCCGACGAGATGACCGAGATGCAGCTGGCCGGTGGGCCGCATGCCCGAGACGACGCGCGCTTTCACGGAAGCAGAATCCTCGCGAAGAAGAGCGTCGGCGGCAGCATGATCGCGCTCGCCGCGCCGGTCAGCATCAGGGCGTACAGAATCACGAAGCCGTAGTTGCGCAGCCCGTCGTACGCCATCGCCAGCCGCGCCGGCAGCAGCCCCAGCACGACGTTGCCGCCGTCCAGCGGCGGCAGCGGAATCAGGTTGAAGAACGCGAGCAGCAGGTTGATCCACACCACGTCGGTCAGCACCGACACCGCCGGACCCGGCTGGCCCGTGAAGATGGCCCGCAGCACGATCGCGCCGGCAATCGCCTGGAGCAGGTTGCTGATCGGCCCGGCGGCGGCGACGATCATGAAGTCGCGGCGGGGATTCGCCAGGTTGCGCATGTTCACCGGGACCGGCTTCGCCCAGCCGATGAGCGGCAAGCCGCTGATCGCCGCGATGATCGGCAGCACGACCGTGCCGAGCCAGTCGATGTGCACCAGCGGGTTGAGCGAGACGCGGCCGAGCATCCGCGCGGTCGGATCGCCGAGCTTGTCGGCGGTCCACGCGTGCGCGGCCTCGTGGATCGTCAGCGAAATCAGGAGCACGCCGAAGCCGATGGCCGCGGCGAGTGGATCGATATTCAACGAAGGAAACCCAAGGATACGTCAGAACCCGTGTGCTATCAAGACTTTGTACGACGCGATTCCTGCCGCAGCAGGCGCCGCGCCCGCGTCAGCTCCTGCTGCTGCTCGGCGTCGAGCGTCGGAAACTGGAGGTTCAGCCCGTTCAAGGCGTCGATCACCGCGGCCGCGACCACCGTCCGGGCGAACTTCTTGTCGTCGCCGGGAATGACCACCCAGGGGGCGTGCGGGGTCGCGGTGGCGCGGATCGTCTCCTCGTAGGCGGTCATGTACGAACGCCAGCGCGACCGCTCCGCCAGGTCGCCCATGGAGAACTTCCAGTTCTTCTCGGGCCGCTCCAGCCGCTCGAGGAACCGGCGGCGCTGCTCGGCGCGCGAGACGTTGAGGAAGAACTTGCGGATGACGAACCCGTTGCGCGCCAGGTAGCGCTCGAAGGCGTTGATGTCCTGGAACCGCTCGCGCCAGATCCGCGGGGTGATCAGCTCGGTCGGCAGCTTCTGGCGGCCGAGGAACTCGGGGTGGACGCGCACCACCAGCGTTTCCTCGTAGTAGGACCGGTTGAAGATGCCGATCCGTCCGCGCTCGGGCAGGCACTTCGACGTCCGCCACATGAAGTCGTGATCGAGCTCTTCGCTCGACGGGCTCTTGAACGAGTAGACCTGGCAGCCCTTCGGATCGATCCCCGACATCACGTGCTTGATGGCGCTGTCCTTCCCCGCCGCGTCCATCGCCTGGAAGATGAGGAGCACGCCCCAGCGATCCTGCGCGTACAACTTCTCCTGCAGTTCCGACAGCACCTCGACGCTCTTCTTGAGGAACTTCTTCGCGCCCTGGTGGGCGGCCGCGCGTCCGGGACCCTGCGGGTCGAACTCTTTCAGGCGAAAGCGCCGTCCTTCGCGGACGATGTAGGGTTTGGCGAGCGCGCGAAACTGGCGATCGTTCATGCGGCTGACACGATACCTGTTCAGGTCTGTCCGGCAAAATGGGCGAGCACCTGGTCGGCGCACCTGGCGCCGACGACGGCGATCAGATCCTCGCGCGTGGCGCGGCGCACGCCGGCGACGCTGCCGAAGGCCGTGAGCAGCGCCTTGCGGCGGCGCGGCCCGATGCCGGCGATGTCGTCCAGCGCCGACCGCAGGTCGCGCCGGCCGCGCGCCTGCCGGTGGAACGTGATCGCGAAGCGGTGGGCCTCGTCCCGGATGCGCTGAATCAGCAGGAGCGCCGGGCTGGCCGGATCGAAGGCAATCGGATCGACGCGGTCGCGCGTGAAGATCAGCTCCTCCTTCTTGGCGATGCCGACCGCGACCAGGTTGGCCAGTCCGAGCGCTTCGAGGGCCGCATACGCGGCCGACAACTGCCCCTTGCCGCCGTCGATCAGGATCAGATCGGGGAACGGACCGCCGTTCTCCAGCACCTTGCGATAGCGCCGGGAGACGACCTCCTGCATGGAGGCGAAGTCGTCGAGAATGCGAGGGTCGAGGCTCGAGGAGCGAGGAACGATCTCCGGGTTTTCCGACCCTCGACCCTCGCCCCTCGACCCTCGAATCCGGAACTTGCGGTACTCGGATCGCTTCATCCGGCCGTCTTCGCACACCACCATCGACGCCACCGTCTCGCTGCCCTGGATGGTGGAGATGTCGAAGCACTCGATGCGGCGCGGAATCGCCGGCAGGGTCAGGACGGCGCGCAGGGTCTCGAGCGCGTCGTAGTGCGCGGCGACGTTCTCGTTGAAGCGCGTCTGGTAGGCGACCTGGGCGTTGCGGGCCGCGAGATCCAGCAGGCCGCGCTTCTCGCCCCGTTTCGGGACGATGATCCGGACGCGATGCTCGGCTCGATCCGTCAGCCACGCTTCGATCAGCTCCGTCTCCGGCTCGCTCAGCGGGATCGGCAGGTGGATCTCGGGCGGCGCGGGATGTTCGGTATAGAACTGCTCGAGCGCAGCCTGGAGGATGTCGGATTCCGCCGCGGCCGCCGGGCCGTCCGTCTGCAGACGGAAGCCGCCGAGAGATGCGGACGCGAGTTCGACACGCTCGACCACTTTTCCGCCGCGGACCTGGAACACCTGTACCACCGCGCCGGCGGGCCCCACCTTGATGCCGAAGGCGTCGCGGTCCCCCAGACTCGTGCCGGTCATCTTCTGCTGCCGCTGCTGCACCGTTTCGATCGTGCGCAGCGCGTCGCGGAGCTGCGCCGCCTGCTCGAAGCGCTCGGCGGCGGCCGCGTCGCTCATCCGCTGCCGCAGCTGAGCGATCAGCTCGTCGTTCCGCCCTTCGAGGAACAGCTTCGTGTCCTGCACCGCCACCGCATAGGTCTCCTCGCTGCAGATCTCGCGCACGCACGGCGCGATGCAGCGGCGGATGTCGTATTCGAGGCACGGGCGCGCGCGATCGCCGGTGATCACCTCGTTGCACGAGCGGATGCCGAACAGCCGGTGGGTCAGCGCCATCGTCCGCCGCCCGAGCTTCGCCGGCATGAAGGGGCCGGCATAGTAGTGGTCGTCCTTCTCGACGCTGCGCGCGATCAACACCCGCGGGAAGGCCTCGCCGGTGGTGAGCTGCAGGTAGGGGTAGTTCTTGTCGTCGCGCAGCAGGATGTTGTAGCGCGGCGCGCGCTGCTTGATGAGATGGTTCTCGAGCGCCAGCGCCTCGACCACCGAGTCGGTGACGATGAACTCGAGGCGTGACGCTTCCTCGAGCAGCGCGTCGTGCCGCGGGCTCATCCCCTGGGCGCCGAGATAGCTGCGCACCCGGTCCCGGAGGACTTTCGCCTTGCCGACGTACAGCGTCTCCCCGGCCTCGTTGAAATAGAGGTAGACCCCGGGCTGCTCGGGCAGCCGCGCAATCCTGCTCTTGAGGTCTTGGATCGGCATGGACTACACTGGGCGTTTTTGCGGACTTTCGAACCCTAAATTATAGCAGTTCCAGCGGGCCGACAGGCCCGCGCGATTATGCAATGACCTTCACCGGCCTCGTCGGACGGATCTGCATGCTCCCGCTGCGGGCGATCATCGCCGCGTGCGTGGCGCTGCGCATCCACCCGAACGTCCTGACCTTCGTCGGCGTGCTCATCAATTCCTGGGCCGCCGTGCACCTCGCCCACGGCCAGTTCGTGACCGCCGGCTTCATCATGCTCGTCGCCAACATCTTCGACTTCATCGACGGCAAGGTCGCGCAGCAGACCGGACTCATCAGCAAGTTCGGCGGCTTCTGGGACTCGGTGATCGATCGCTTCTCCGACATCGCGCTGTTCATCGGGCCGATCTACCTCTACTCGCGGATGGGGCGCACCGACTACGCGCTGATCGCGTCGCTGGCGATGATGTTCGCGCTGATGACCAGCTACACCCGGGCCCGGGCCGAGTCGCTGATCGCCAAGTGCAAGGTCGGCTTCATGGAGCGCCCCGAGCGGATCGTGCTCTTCATGATCGGCGCCTTCACCAACCGCATGGGCGCGGTGATGTGGGTGATTCTGATCCTGTCGATCTTCTCGGTCGCCGATCGCGTGATCCTGACCTACCGGGTGCTCGAGCGCGGCACGGAGGAGCGGCCGCAGGCGATCACGCGCGCCCCGCTGCCGGTCCGCATGCTGTGGAACGGCTTCTTCTGGACCTTCGAACGCGCGACCTGGCAGTACGACGTGATGGTGATCGTCATCCTGGCGTTCGTCTGGCTCACCCCGCCCGACTGGCTGCGCGACCCGATGGCGCACGGGCTCGGGCCGCTGGGCTGGTTTGCCTGAGCTGCCGCTACACGTCGTCGCGTTCGTCGTGTAAGCCCAGGTCGAGCGTCTTGCCGGTGAAGTGAATGTCGTGCGTCGCGATCTTGTCGCGCAGCACGCGGCGCGCCTCGCCGTAGTACGGTTCGGGCACCACCAGGTGGCGCGCGAAGTTGCGCCAGCGGTACAGCAGCACCAGCGTCGTCCGCTCCCCTTCCCGCCAGGTCAGGCCGCCGATGCGCGCGTAGGGAATGAAGCCGCGCTCGCTCCAGATCCCGTCCTCGTAGAAGCCGCGGCCGATCTTCAGCCCGAGCGGCAGCGCGTAGACGTAGTAGACGAGCATCATCGTCTCGCCGAAGACGAACTTCGGGTGCAGCTTCAGCACCGTCAGCTTGTAGAAGATCACGATTGCCAGCACCGCGCCGACCCAGAGGAACAGCCGGTAGAACGGCGGACGCGGCGCGCCCCAGATGAGGAGCGCGGTGCGGCGCAGGCGCCTATAGCGCAGGTACTGGTAGAACTGGTGCAGGTTGACCAGCGCGAACCCGCCGCCGATGAGATACATCAGCCGCGTGAGGAGAGCCTGTTCGATCATCGCCGCACACCGGACTCACTGCCCCAGGCGCGGATCGAAGCAGTGCCGGCAGCGGGCTTCGTAGGCGCCCTGAGCGCCGACCAGCACCCGCTCGCTGCTGGCGATGAGGCGCTGCGTGTGGTTGGCCGGCGCACCGCACACCATGCAGATGGCCAGCGTCTTGGTGATGTATTCCGCGATGGCGAGCAGCTGCGGCATCGGCTCGAACGGCTTGCCGAGGTAGTCCTGATCGAGCCCCGCCACGATGACGCGCTTGCCCTGATCCGCCAGGGCCGTGCAGACCGCGGGCAGCTCGGCGTCGAAGAACTGCCCTTCATCGATCCCGACGACCTCCGTGTCCGGCCGCACCCGGGTGAGCAGATCGCGCGCCTTGCTCACGTTCTCGGCCTGGATCTGCATGGCGCTGTGCGACGTGATGTGGCCGTCGCTGTAGCGGTTGTCGATCTTCGGCTTGAAGATCTGGACCTTGCGTTTCGCGATCTGCGCCCGCCGCAGCCGCCTGATCAGCTCCTCGCTCTTGCCGCTGAACATCGATCCGGTCACGACCTCAATCCAGCCGGCGCCCGCCCTGTGTGCTACGTCCATGCGATGACCCGCTTACCGCGATCCGCGATCCGCTTTCCGCTCTCAGCCTGCGCTCCCGAGATCGGGGGGGCGGTGCTGAACACTACACCTTCTTCTGATACTCCCCGTCCACCGTGCCGACGCGAATCACGTCGCCGATGTTCACGTGGGGCGGAACCTGCACGACCAGGCCGGTCTCGAGCGTGGCCGGCTTCACCTGGGCGCTCGCCGTGGCGCGGTTGATGCCCGGGGTGGTGTCGACCACCTTCAGGTCGACGCTGATCGGCAGTTCGATGCCGACCGGCTCATCGCCGTAGAACTCCATCGTGATGATCGCGTCGGGGACGATGTAGTTGGCGTTGTCGCCGAGCACCTCGAGGTCGAGATGGATCTGATCGTAGGTGTTCGTGTCCATGAAATGGAACGAATCGCCGTCGCGATACAGGTACTGCATCTGCTTCTCGTCGAGGATTGCCCGTTCGACGTCCTCTTCGGCGCGGAACTTGTTGTCGGCCTGCTGCCCGGTCCGGATGTTGCGCATCCGGGCCTGCACGAAGCCGCGCTTGTTGCCCGGGGTGAAATGCTGGAGATCGAGCACCCGGAAGAGGTCGTTGCCGATCTTGATGAGCATGCCCTTCTTGAGGCGCGTCGCTTGAACTGAAGCCATAGACGTCTGGGAATTTCCCCCCTGCACAAACCCAAAGCGTATCTGGAAATCCGGGAATTTGCTACGATCGAGCCATGCCATGCGATCCCCTGCGCGACCTGCGCGCCTGGCAGGAGCGGCTGGAGCGCCTCGCCGCCCAGCACGGGACGGCGTGGGCGCCGCCGATTGACGTCTACGAAACCGAAGACCGCTACGTCGTCACCGCCGAAGTGCCCGGCATTCCGCGGGACAGCATCGACGTCGCCGTCCAGGACAATCACCTGCGGCTGCGCGGCACGCGGGTGGAGGGATCCGGCGCGCCCGGGGAGGACGCGTCGCACTTCCATCAGATGGAGCGCGGCTACGGCTCGTTCGAGCGGACGTTCCGGTTCGCCGAACCGGTGGCGACGGACCAGATCGGCGCCGACCTGCGGGACGGCGTCCTGACCATCACGCTGCCCAAGGCGGCCTCGCCGCCCAGGCGCATCGAGGTCAAGTGATGATCCGACGGCTCATCCTCATCGTCGTGTTCGTGAGCTGCGGCTTCGCCGCGGGCATGGTGCTGACCGGGCGGATGCGCACGGCGGAAGAGGCCGGCGCCGCGGCGCCTCCCGCCGCCCCCGCGGCACAGCAGGCCGCTCCCACGGGGCCGCCGACCGTCGCCGGGCTGCCGGATCTGTCGAGCGTCGCCAGCCGCGCGATTCCGAGCGTGATGAACATCACCTCGCTGAACGTGGTCCGCCAGCCCAACTCGCCGATGATGTCGGATCCGCTCTTCCGCTACTTCTTCGGCGACGACATCTACGCGCCGCGCAACCGCGTCGCACAGAGTCTGGGCTCCGGGGTGGTGGTGTCGAGCGACGGCTACATCATGACCAACAACCACGTCATCGGCAGCAGCAACGCGCAGGTGTCGGTGGTGCTGCCGGATCGCCGCGAGCTGCGCGCCAGGATCATCGGCGTCGACGAAGCGACCGACATCGCGCTGCTCAAGGTCGACGCGCGCGGGCTGCCGGTACTGCCGTGGGGCGATTCATCGAAGCTCCGCGTGGCCGAGTGGGTGCTCGCCATCGGCAATCCGTTCCAGTTGAACCAGACCGTCACGCTCGGCATCGTCAGCGCGCTGGGCCGGAACGTCGGCATCAACGTCTACGAGGATTTCATCCAGACCGACGCGGCGATCAACCCCGGCAACTCCGGCGGCGCGCTGATCAACGCCCGCGGCGAGCTGGTCGGGATCAATACCGCCATCTTCAGCGAGACCGGCGGCTACCAGGGGATCGGCTTCGCCGTGCCGAGCAATCTGGCGCGGCACGTGATGGACGACCTGCTGAAGCACGGCGAAGTGCAGCGCGGCACGATCCCGGGCATCAGCATCGCCAACCTCACCACCCAGATCGCCGAGCAGCTGGGCGCGCCGAACACGCGCGGCGCCCTCGTGAATCAGATCTCACCGCGGGCCGAAGCCTACCAGGCGGGCCTGCGCGCCGACGACATCATCACCTCGTTCAACGGCCGTACGGTCGAAGACGCGTCGGCGCTGATGCGGATGCTCGCGGACTCGAAGGTCGGCACCGCCGCCCGGCTCGAGATCCTGCGCGAGAGCCGGCGGCTGGAAGTCACCGTGCCGATCACACGCTCGCGTTCGACCCGCGGGCGCTGACGTCACGACGACTCGGCGGAGGTGCGAACCCACCTGCCCGTCCCTGAAGGCGATCATTGCCAGGCCGCGTGATCCGCAACCGTCGACACATCGTTCCGACTATGTGCCCGAGTCGCGCCCGTCCGGGATCGGGAGGCCGCGCTTCGCGTCGCGCCGGCCCGACACGGCGCTGCTGTCTCCCGCCGTGACGCGCCACTCGTGCTCGACGCCGACGTTGATGCCGATGCGGCGGCTCCACACGACCGGCCGCGCCGGCAGTTTGTGATCTTCGATCCGCAGGGCGCCGCGCGTGAGGTCGAGGAGGTTGTGCCGCAGGTCGATGCCCAGCGCTTTTGTCAGATTGCCAGGACCGCGGCAGAGATCGTCGACGGCGATCGCCGGCCCCGGCCTGGATCCTCCGGCGGCGCGCCGCCGGCGCATCAGCGGAATGCCGTCCTTCGGCTCGAGCGCGCGGATCAGCACCGCCGCCGGCCACCCCTCCGCCTCGGTGACGGCGTTGACCAGGTAATGGATGCCGTAGTTCAGATACACGTAGGCGATGCCGGGCGGACCGTAGAGCGGCGCGTTGCGCCGGGTCGGGCCGGGCGCCGCATGGCACGCCGGATCGCTCTCGCCGATGTACGCTTCCGCCTCGACGATCACGCCGGACGCCAGGCCGGCGCGGGTCTCGTGCACGAGCACTTTGCCGATGAGATCCCGCGCGACGTCGAGCGTCGGGCGGTCATAGAACGAACGCCGAAGCGGCGGCACTACTCGGCGCCGCGAAGCCGGGCGAGCGCCCGCTTTGCCGCCGAGGCGACCGACGCGTCGCGATCCTTGGCCGCGGCCTGCAGCGCCGGAATCGCCGAGGCGTCGCCGATCGCGCCGAGGACGTCGGCGACGGCTTCGCGGACGTTGGGATCGGGCTCCTGCAGCCGCGGCGTCAGCGTCACCGTCATCGGCGCGCCGAGCTCGACGAGGTAGTCCTGCGCCTGCGCGATCACCTTCTCGTTGGCCATCAGATCGACGATCCGCGCGCCGTAATTGCGCCCGAGCTTCTGCAGCGCGAACGCCGCGGCCAGCCGCACCATCGGGGATTCGTCGGCGGTGGCGGCGCGCTCGAGCGCCTCGATCGACTGGGCGTCGCCGGCGCGGCCGATCCCTTCGATCGCCGCGCGGCGGATGTAGGCGTCCTTGTCCTGCAGCCGCTCGCGGAACAGCGGCACGCTCGCCGGCGCGCCGATGCGCGCCAGCGCCTCGAGCGCCGACCAGGCCCCTTCCCCCTTCTTGTAGTACGCGAGCTGCTCGGCAAGCGCCGTGATCGCGCGCTGCTCGCCGATCGCGCCGAGCGCGCGAATCGAGGCGTAGCGGACGTCCGCCTGCGAGTCGTTCACCGCCTTGAGCAGCGCCTCGCCGGTGTCCGCAACTTCGAGCCGGGCGATCACCCGCGCCGCGCCGGCGCGGACCGCCGGATCGTAGTGATCCAGCGCCTTGGTGAGCCGGGCGACGTGATCCGCGGCCAGCGGCGACCGTCCGATCACCCCGACGGCGTAGATCGCCTCGGTCCGCACCTTGTCGCTCTCGTCGTCCACCGCCTGCAGCAGCGCCGCGATCAGCTCGGGCGGCGCGGGCCGCGGCCAGACGGCGTACGGGCCGAGGTCGAAGGCGCCGCGTGCCAGCCCCGAGCGCCGCTTCTCGATCACGAAGCCGACCATCCGCTTCGACTTCATGTCCCGCTCGAGGAAGAAGGACAGCTCCGCCGCGATTGCCTCGAGCTGGATCTCGTCGACCGGATCGGTCACGAGCGCCGCGATCGGGCCGATCGCTTCGGGATACTTCGCGTCACGGAGGAGGTGGATGGCGCTCAGCCGCGTCTTCGGATCCGGATTGCGCAGGTTGCGCACGACGTCGTCGAACCGAAGCTGCTGGGCGGCGGATACACCTGCGGAAAGACAGATCGCAACTGCGAACGATGCAATTTTGTGCATGGCGGTCTTACGGGGGCAGGCTATTTTACCAGACCGGTGTCATCCACGTACGCACGCGGAGCACGCACGCACAGCGCGCCGGGCCAATGAGCTGATTCTCTCTCTGCGCGGTCCGCCGCTAGTTTGCGTACGCGTTGGACCGGCCCGTCGCCAGCACCTCCCGCAGGTACCGCCCGGTGTGCGACGCCGGGTTCTGCGCCAGCTGTTCGGGTGTGCCGACGGCGACGATCTCGCCGCCCTCCTCGCCCCCTTCCGGCCCCAGATCGACGATCCAGTCGGCCGTCTTGATGACGTCGAGGTTGTGCTCGATGACCAGCAGGCTGTGGCCGGCCTGGAGCAGCTTCCTGAACGCGGCGAGCAGCTTCGCGATGTCGTCGAAGTGCAGTCCGGTGGTCGGTTCGTCGAGGATGTAGAGCACGCGATCGCCGGTCTGCGTCGACAGGTGCGCGGCGATCTTGATCCGCTGCGCCTCGCCGCCCGACAGCGTCGTCGCCGGCTGGCCGAGGCGCAGGTAGCCGAGGCCGATCTCGTCGAGCACCTGCAGCCGGCGCAGCACCTTGGGCGACGTGCTGAAGAACGTCAGCGCCTCGCGCACCGTCATGTCGAGCACCTGATCGATGTCGCGTCCGCGGTACTTCACCTCGAGCACCTGCGCCTTGAAGCGCTTGCCCTCGCACACCTCGCACGGCACGAACACGTCGGCAAGGAACTGCATCTCGACCTTGACCTGTCCTTCCCCTTCACACGCCTCGCAGCGGCCGCCGGGCACGTTGAACGAGAAGTGGCTGGCGGTCAGGCCGCGCGTGCGCGCGTCCTTGGTGGAGGCGAACAGCTCGCGGATCGGATCGAACGCCTTCAGGTAGGTCACCGGGTTGGACCGCGGCGTGCGGCCGATCGGCGCCTGGTCGACGAGGACGACGTCGGTGATGAACTCCGCGCCTTCGAGCTTGCGGTGGGTGCCGACCCGCCGATCCCAGTCGCCCTTGGCGCGCTTCAGCGCCGCATACAGCACGTCGTGCACGAACGTGCTCTTCCCTGACCCGCTCACGCCGGTGACGCAGGTCAGCATCCCCAGCGGGATCTCGACGTCGACGTTCTTCAGGTTGTGTTCCGCCGCGCCGAGGACTTTCAGCCGCTGGTTGGAGGGGCGCCGCCGCGCCGCCGGCACCGGGATCGCCAGCTCGTCGCGCAGGTATTTCGCCGTCAGCGAACGCGGCTCCCCCATCAGCTGGCTGAGCGGGCCGCTGAAGATCACTCGCCCGCCCTGCTCGCCGGCGCCGAGTCCCATGTCGACGACGACGTCGGCGACCTTGATCATGTCGGCGTCGTGCTCGACGACGAGCACCGTGTTGCCCTGGTCGCGCAGCTTCCGCAGGATGGTGATCAGCCGTTCGTTGTCGCGCGAGTGCAGCCCGATCGACGGCTCGTCGAGCACGTACAGCGTGTCCACCAGCGCCGAGCCGAGCGACGTCGCCAGGTTGATGCGCTGCGACTCGCCGCCCGAGAGCGTCGACGACAGCCGGTCGAGCGTGAGGTAGTCGAGCCCGACATCGCGGAGGAAGCCGAGGCGCTTGCGGATCTCGCGCAGGACCTTGTCGGCGACCGCCAGATCCTTCTCGGAGAGCGTCAGCGAGGCGAAGAAGCGATCGGCCTCCTTGACGGTGAGGCCGCAGACGGCGTCGATCGTGCGATCGCCGACGCGCACGTCGCGCGCTTCCCGGCGCAGCCGGGCGCCGGCGCATTCCGGGCACGTCAGGTATCCGCGGTAGCGGCTCAGGAACACGCGGACGTGGACCTTGTATTTCTTGCGCTCCAGCCAGCGGAAGAACCCCTTGACCCCTTCCCAGCCGCCGCCGTCGCCGTCGATGACGAACCGCTTCTCGTCCTCGTCGAGCTCGGACCACGGCACGTCGAGCCGCACGCGCTTCTTCGCGACGCGCTTCAGCTCGGCGAGCTGCGCCCGATAGTGCGGCTTGCTCCACGGCTCGATCGCGTTCTGCAGGATCGACTTGGCGGCGTCGGGCACCACCAGATCCATGTCGAGCTCGATGATGTTGCCGAAGCCGTGGCAGAGCGGGCAGGCGCCGAACGGGTTGTTGAACGAGAACAGCCGCGGCTGCGGCACCTCGTACTGGAGATTGCACTCGCGGCACTCGAACCGCTCCGAGAACCGGTGCACGACCGGCTGACCCGCGCTCGCGCCGCTGCCGCCCGGCGCGGCCCCGCCGGCTTCGACGGCGAACGCGGCGCCGCCGCCCTCGGTGTAGGCGGTCTCGATCGAGTCGGTCAGCCGCGGGCGGACGTCCGGCTCCACCTTCACGCGGTCGACGATGACCTGGAGCGTGCTGCGATCCTTCAGCGTCGCGGTGTCGGCGTCCTCGAGATTCACCGTCTGACCGTTGACGTAGAGGCGGCCGAACCCCTTGCGCCGCAGCGTCGCAATCGTCTCGGCGACCGAATCGACGAGATCGGGCAGCACCGGCTGCGGCGCCGGCGGTTCGGCTTCGAGCGCGTCGGCCGGCGAATACTCGTCGTCGGGCTCCGGCTCGGCGGCGGCGAGCGGCGTGGACGCGACGACCGGCATGTCGAAGCCGATCAGCAGCCGCGTGCCTTCCGGCAGCGCGCTCAATCGCGTCGCGACCACCTCCGCCGTTTCGCGGATGACTTCCTTGCCGCAGCCGCGGCAGAACGTGCGGCCGACGCGGGCGTAGAGCAGCCGCAGGTAGTCGTGGATCTCGGTGGTCGTGCCGACGGTCGAGCGCGGGTTGCGGATGCTGTTCTTCTGGCGGATGGCGATCGCCGGACAGATGCCCTCGATGCTGTCGACGTCCGGCTTCTCCATGCGCTCGAGGAACTGCCGGGCGTAGGCGGAGAGCGACTCGACGTAGCGCCGCTGCCCCTCGGCGTAGATGGTGTCGAAGGCGAGCGACGACTTGCCGGAACCGCTGACCCCGGTCATCACGATGAGTGAGCGCGGAGGCAACGTCACGTCGACGTTCTTGAGGTTGTGCGTGCGCGCGCCGCGGACGGCGATCTGTCCCCTGGTATCGGCCATGTATGTGCAGAATTCCGGCGGAGCCGGAACAGTCCATCGTAGCGCGGCCGCTCAGCCCGTTCAACCTCGGCGGCCCCAAACGTGCTATTTTGTGGGGGCGTATGTCAGTTCGATTGTTCATCGGCAACCTGCCGTATACGGCGACGGAAGCCGAGTTGCGGGAGCACCTGTCCAGCGTCGGCGTCCCTACCTCCGTCGTCCTTCCCGTCGATCGCGAGACCGGCCGTCCGCGCGGGTTCGCGTTCGTGGATTACGCGGATCGCGCCGTGGCGGAAGAGGCGATCCGCAAGTTCGATCAGACGCCGTTCAAAGGGCGGGGGCTCGCGGTCAGCGAGGCGCGGCCGCGCGAGGAGCGCGGGCCCGGCGGTCCGCCGCGGCCCGGCGGCTTCAGCCCGCGTCCGCCCGGAGGGCCGGGAGGCTTCAGCAGTCCGAGACCCGGCGGCGGCCCGAGCGGCTACGCGCCGCGGCCCGGCGGCTTCAGCGGCCCGCGTCCCGGCGGCTTCGGCGGCGGCGAAGCGCCGCGCGGCACCAAGAACTTCGGCCCCGACGCGCCCCCGAAGCACAAACGGAAGCCGCAGGGGAAGGAACGCGACAAGCCGAAGGGACCGATCAAGCAGCGGCCGGTGTCGAGTCTCTACGACGCGGACGAGGATTGGCGCGCGCTCGACGCCGCCGACGATCCCGACATCGACAACATCGCGACCCACAAGGATCCGGACGAGTACAGCGAAGACGAATAGATCGGGCGATCGGGTGATCGGGTGATCGGGTGATCGATCAGCGGCTGACCCGGTCGGTCGATTGCAGAGTCTGCAGGAGCACTTCGACCGCCTTGTCGAGCTGCGAATCCTTGGAGCCGTAGCTCTCGCCGATCGGGCGTTTCACCTCCACATCGACCGGACGCGGGTGCATCTCCATCGGCGCGCCGGCGCGATCGGTGATCCGCGATCGCGGCAGCCGCAGGATCGTGCCGTCCATCAGCCGCGTGTTCCAGGTGAAGATGATCCATCCGGCGGTGGGCTCGCCCACGACCTTCCCCAACTTCATCGCGCGATAGCCTTCGGTGAAGTCCTCCGCGTCCGACAGCGAGTGCTGGTTCGTCACCAGCACCGTCGGCTTCTCCAGCGATCGCTGGCCCAGCGCCGAGCGCGCCGGCATCGTCGGCATGCCGCGGAGCGTCATGTTCAGGTAGTGCGCGCGGCCGAAGACGTCGAGCGCGTACGGATTGACGAAGCCGCCGTTGTTGTTGCGAATGTCGATCACCACGCCGTCGCGCGCGATGTTGTCGGCGTCGAGATCGACGTAGAGCTGCGACAGCGAGCCGGCGGACATGTCCGGCATGTGGACGTAGCCGAGACGGTTGTTGCTGATCCTGGCGACGTAGGCGCGGCGCGCCGCGACCCACTGCCGGTAGCGCAGGCCGCGCTCGGTCGCCGCCGAGACCGGGCGGACGGCGACGTCACGGCCGCCATCGCCCGACGCGGTCCTGGCGATGCGCAGCACCGTCCGCCGATTCACCTTGTTCTCGAGCAGCGCGTCGAGATTGACGCGCGCGCCGAGCGGCTCGCCGTCCACCGCGATCAGGAAGTGTCCCGGCTCGATGCCCGACCCGAGCGCCGCCGGCCCGAGCGGCACGACGGCCGCGATCTTCAGCGCCGCCGACGACTCGTAGGCGGCCCGATCGAAGTCGAGGCCGAGATGACCGACGCCGCCGGCGCCGGCGGGCGCGGGGGGCGGATTGATGCCGAGATGCGATGCATTCAACTCGCCGATCATCAGCGAGGCGATCCGCCGCATCTCGTCCGGGGTGCGGGCGCCGGCGATGTACGGCTCCACCGCCTTGCGCGCCTCGGTCCAGTCGACGCCGTTGAAGTCGGGATCGAAGAAGTGATCGCGCAGCAGGCGCCACGCCTGATCGAAGACCACCACCTTCTCTTTCGCGAAGTCCACCGCCATCTCCGCGGTGACGGCAACCGGCCGCACCTCGCGGCGATCGAGCGTGACGACGTTGATGCGGCCGTCGTCCAGGTAGAAGACTTCCTTGTTGTCGGGCGAGAACGCGACGTCAGCCTTCCCCCCCGCGCTGGTCGTCAACTGCCGCGCCACCGGACGCTCGCGCGCGGTCTCGTCCATCGACCATGCGTACAGGTTCTGCTGCCCGGCGGCGCCGGCGATCATCACCACGGTCTTGCCGTCGGGGCTGATGAAGGCTTCGCCGACGTCCACGCCGGCGGGAACCAGCGACAGGCGGTGCCGGATGTCGTCGAAGACGATCCGCGTGGGAGGCACCGGCTTCCTGTCGTCGGCCTTTGCTTCGTCCGCCGCCTTGACGTCCGCCTTCGCCGGCGTCGCGGTGTCGCGCGGCGCCGCCGCCGGCTTCGGCGGGACTTCGTCGACCGTCGACGGGGCCGGCGGCGCCGTTGACGGTCGCCTTGGCGTCTGTTCCTCGTTGAACAGATCCCTGAATTGATCTTCGCGGAACTTCGGGGTGCGCAAAGTGAGATCGACGCGCGCGAGCTGCTGGGCTTCCGTGCGCTGGCCGGTATCGAAGAGGAGGAAGGTGCCGTCGGGAGACCAGGTGACGGTGTTGGCGTTCGAATTGGCGAGGAAGCTGACCTGCCGCGGCTCGCCGCCCGGGACGGGAACCACCGCAACGTTGGTGAAGCCGCGCGTGCCGGCGGTGAAGAACGCGATCCACTGTCCGTCCGGCGACCAGGCAATCGGCCGGCCGACCTGGATCGGATCCGCGATGATCCCTTTCGCCAGCGCCCGATCCTTGCCCGCCGCGACGTCGAGCACGCGCAGTTCGCGGCCGCCGCGGACGAAGGCGATCGACCTGCCGTCAGGCGAGAATCGCGGCGCGTGATCGCCGTCCCCTTCGGTCGTGAGCGGCGTTTCCTTGCCGGTGACGAAATCATACGACACGAGCCGGGCCGGGCCGGAGCGCTCGGAGGAATAGACCAGGCGCCGGCTGTCGGGCGACCAGGCGGGCTGCGCTTCCAGCGCCGGCGTCATCGTGACCCGCGCGGCGTCGCCGCCGTCCTTGGCCGACGCGGCGAAGATTTCGCCGCGCGCCACGAACGCGACCTTCTTGCCATCGGGCGAGAGCGCCAGGTCCTCGAACTGGTTCGTGAGCCGCAGCTGTTCGGTGGACGGCCCCGCCGGCGCGCCGATCCGCGCGATCGGAACCGGCGCCGATTTTCCCGACGCCGTGTCGAGCTTCCAGATCTGGAAATCGCGCTCGAACACGATGGCGTCGCCGCGGGCCGAGATCGACGGCCACAGCACGCGCCCGTGCCTGAAGGCGGTCACCTGGCGCGGCCGCGAGCCGGGTGCGGCGGCACTCTGCCAGATGTTCTCGGCGCCGCCGCGGTCCGAGACGAAGTAGAGCGTTGCGCCGTCCGCGCTCCACATCGGCCACAGATCTTTCGCGCCGCCGCTCGTGACCGCGCGATACGCCTCCGGCGCGTCCGGCGCGGTCAGGTTCCGCAGCCAGATCTCCGATTGATCGATGTGCGAGGCGCCGCGACGCCACCACTGGGCGGAGGCGATGCCGCGCGCCGACATCGCCAGCGTCCTGCCGTCCGGCGACACGGAGGAGAAGAACTCGTTGGTGTAGCGATCGGCGCTGACCGGCATCGGCGTGCCGCCCTCGACCGGAACGCGATAGATGTCGTTGACGCCGCCGGAGAGATCGTGCCCGCTGGTGAAGAAATAGAGATGCCGTCCGTCGCGGGACCAGCCGTCCAGTTGATCGAGCCCGTCGTCGAACGTGATCCGCCGCACGTCGCCGGTGGCGAGGGTCAGCACGTAGACGTCGCCGCCCCCGGTGCGGGTCGAGACGAACGCAAGGTGCTTCTTATCGGGCGAGTACATCGGCCGCGTGTCGTTGGCGGCATTGGAGACCAGCAGGCGCGCGTCGCCGCCGCTGGCGGGGACGGTCCAGATGTCGCCGCCGGAGACGAACGCGATCTCGGAGCCGTCCGGGGCGAGTCCGGGCTCGGCGAATGCCGGCGACGTCACCGGGCCGGGCCGCGCCTGCGCCAGCAGGGACGCGGCGACGAGGCAAAGGAGCAGCGGACGAGGCATAATGCGGCGACTCTATCGCAGCAGGAGCTTCCATGACCACTCACGTCAAGGTTCTCGGCGTGCTCTACATCGTCTTCAGCGCGCTCGGCGTCTGCGCGGCGTTGATGCTCGGCCTCGGAATCGGCATCGCCGGCAGTGTCGTCGGTACTTCCGCGAGCCCGGAAGATGCGGCCGTGGCGTTGCCGATCATCGGCGTGGCCGGCACGGCGCTGGTCGTCTTTCTGCTGGCCATCTCGCTTCCCGGTCTGATCACCGGAATCGGCCTGTTGAAGTACCAGCCGTGGGCGCGGATCGCCGGCATCGTGATCGCTGCCATCAACCTGATCAACATCCCCTTCGGGACGGCCCTTGGCATCTACGGACTCTGGGTGCTCCTTAATAAGGAGACGGAGCCGTTGTTCGCCGGTACGCCGACGGCGATTTCGAACCCCTAGCATCCGGTTCGGCTTTTGCAGCCGGTCCGCCGCGATGGTCCCCCACACGACCAGCGGCGAGTGGCAGAGCTTCGAGGTCCGCATGCGGCGGCGGCGCGCCGACCGTCTGCTCCTGCGCGCCGAAGCGGCGATAGAAGCGCGCTGCTACGAGGACGCCCTGCAGGTGCTGGCTGAGGCGCGATCGCTCGTGCCGAACATGCCGGGGCTGGACGAACTGGAGCGGAAGGCGGCGGAGCCTGTCCCGGCAGCGAAGCCCGGCGCTGCCCGACGATGGGGGGCTGCGGCCGCGGCGGTGCTCGCACTGTCAGGAACGGCCGTGCTCGGCGCCTGGATGATGGTCTCCCGCCCGGCGCCACGCCCGGAGCCCTCGGCCGCGATCCCTGTGAACCCGGCGCCACAAAAGACCCCGACCTCGACCGCTGCCGCACCCTCGCCAACCCAGACTGCGCCGGCCACGCTCCCGTCGCTGCCGCCTCCCGCGGACGTGTTTGCATCCGAAACCGCCGCGGCACGGCCGCAGACCGCTGTCGAGAAAGCTGTCCCGACAGCCGGTGTGGAGCCCGACGCACCGGCCGCCGTTCCGGCGTCCCGCGCGACATCGGTCCCGCCGTCACAAATCGAGCCGAGACCGATCGAGAATGCGGCCTTCGAGTCGAAACCTGCGCCGTCGCTGCCCGCGACGCCGGATCCATCCCCCGTGACTGCCCTGAACCTTCCGGCAGCGAGCCCCGTCACTCCGCCGGACGCGCCGATGGCCGCGCCGAGCCCGGCGCCCGCGACCGCCACCGCGAAGGTCCCTTCGGCTCCGCCGCTGACGCCGCCCGCGGAACCATCCGAGGAACCCGCGGTGAGATCGACCCTCGATCGGTACGCCGCCGCCTTCACCTCGCTCGACGTGGATGCGGCACAGCGCGTGTGGCCCGGCGTGAACCGCGGCGCGCTCGCCCGCGCCTTCGACAGTCTCGCCTCGCAGCAGGTGTCGCTCGGGAATTGCCGGATCGACGTGATCGGGGCGCACGCGACCGCGCGCTGTGCGGGGACGACGTCGTGGGCGCCGAAGGTGGGAGACGGCAGCCGGCGCACCGAGCCGCGGAGCTGGACGTTCGAGCTCGCGCGCGGCGGGGCCGGCTGGGAGATCGTCAGCGCCCGCGTTCAGAACAGATAGTCGAGCGAGATCGTCGGCGTGAACGGCGCCGTCAGACCTGACTTCCCCATCCGCCACAGCACGTCGCCGCTCAGCACGAACGTCCGGCTGACGTTCCACTTCACGCCGGTCACGGCGCTGGACAGGATCGGCGTCGCCGTCCCCGGTGCGAGCCGCTCGGTGGTGACGCCGCTGCTGGTCGGGTGTGCCGCCGACACCGCGAGGATCCCGCGCACGTCCGACAACCGTCGGAACAGCACTTCGCCGGTGACGGTGACGGTCGGCGCCGCCGCGATCGTGATGGCGCCGCTCCCGGCGATCTCGTCGGTCACGCCGCCGCGCACGATCGAGACGTTCGCGTGCGCGCCGACCGCGCCGCTCTCCGCCGAGGCGATCCCCATCAGCCGCAGCGCGGCGCTGCCGGCGCCGAGGAGGAGCTGCTCGTCGCCGGTCGGCAGCCGCACTTCCGCCGCCGCCGCGACGCCGCCGCTGCGGGTGGCGACGAGCCGGTACTTGGCGCGCACCGCGATGTCGGCGATCCCGCTCGCCTCGGCGTTGCCGCTGGCCTGAACGAACGACTGTCCGCGGTAGACGTTCAGCCGGGTGCCGTCGATGTTCATCTGGACGAGCGGCACCGCGCCGCTGATCTCGAAGCGATCGGTGACGCCATAGCCGCCGAAGAACGTCAGCGTGCTGGTGCGGATCCGCAGGGTGAGCGCCTCGGTGTCGAACGGCGCCGCTTCGTCCGCGAACCGGTTCGCCGTCGTGAGCAGCGTGCCGTCGCGCAGGTTGAACCCGTCGAGATTGTCGTAGGCCGCGGTGGACGCCGATGCGCCGAACGACACCCGCCCCTGTCCGCTGGTCATCGCGCGCTCGACGAAGAAGGTCCCGAAGCTGTCGCTGACGCGCGACACGGTGCCGAGCTCGGGGTCGAGGCGGTAGACGAACCCGCTGCTCGACGTCGCGATTGGCGAGGTCGCAAGGTTCACCTGCAGCGCGCGCGCGATGGTGTCGCGCGTCGCTTCCGCCGCCGCGCGGTCCTTCTGGAAGTCGCCCGTCTGCACCGACTGGTTCGTCACCAGGAACGAGATGACGTCCGCCGGCGTCTGTTGCGCCGAGGCCGGAGCCGCACCGGCCGCCATCACGAGCCCCGCAATCAGCGATCGCATCGTCATTTCCTAATCTCAATCCTCGTCGCCACCAGCGACGTGCCCTGTTCCACCTGCGCGGTCAGGGCGATGTCGCGGCCGTCCCGCAAGTCCCGGCAGTTGCCTTTCATGTAATCCGTGCTGCTCGTCGTCCGGACGGTATACCCCTTCAGCGTGAACCGCACCGTCGGACACGATCCCGACACGTTGTCGATGCGCCCCGACACCTCGATCGTCGCCGGCGGCGGGGGCGGCGGTGGAGGCGGGGGCGGCGGCGTCGGCGCGGGCGTGGGCGCGGGCTCCGGCGTGGGTGTCGGCGACGGCGTCGGCGCCGGAGAAGGCGCCGGCGACGGGGGCGGCGGCGCGGGCGCCGGCGCGGGCGGCGCGCTCTGCTGCCGGACCGTGACACGATCGGAGGCGATGGTGAGTGTGGCGCTGCGCTCGGCCCCCGGGTTGACGGCCGCCTGGACTTCAATCGTGGCGCTGCCGCGGCCCGCGGCGGGCGTGAGCGTCAGCCAGGGCGCGTCGCTGCTCGCGCTCCAGTCGCACGCGCCGTGCGTGCGCACGTCGACGCCGGCGCGGCCGCCGGCCGCCGGCAGCATCCCCGACGGCGCCGAGATCGAGTACTCGCACGCCGCCGCCTGCTGCGCCACCTCGGTCTGCTGCTCGGCGATCGTGAACGTGGCCTTGCGGAGAACCGGCTCGGTGTTCGCATTCACGCGATACGTGAGCGCACCGTCCCCCTGCCCGGTCTGCCCGGAGACGATCTGGACCCACGGGGCCGACACGCTTGCCGTCCAGTTGCACTCGCGTTCGACCGTGACTTTGACTTCACCGGTGCCGCCGGATGAGCTGAAGCTCGGCACCGTGTTGGTGAGGGACGCCTGGCACCGGGCGGCACTCGGCCCGGACACGTTGGTCACGGCGCTGCTGCCGCAGGCCGCGGCGCACGCGCACATGCAGGCAAATAGAAGAGTTCGACCCCGGATGATCACGCGCCAAGCCAATACAAGGCGCGCTCCAGCGGCGGCGCGATGCATCTGACCCGGCTCGTTGTCGCGCTGGGCATCGTGAGCGCGTGTTTGGGCAGCGCGCGACAGCCCTATGGCGCCGCGCAACCCACCTGCCTCGCCGCCAGCGAGACCGCGGTCCGCTGGGTCCACCTCTCCGCCTCCAACGAGCGCCGCTCGCTGGATCGCTGGTGCGCCGGCGTCGGCCCCTCGATCGTGCCCTCGGCGGCGCACGGATTCGATACGCTCGAACCTCCGTTTGCGGTCGTTTCGTGGAACACCCACGTCGGCGCCGGCGATCTGGACGTCTTCGTCGACGACCTGCGCGCCGGCCGGCTCACGGGCAAGCCGGTCCGGCACTTCGTCCTGCTGCTGCAGGAGGCCTACCGCTCCGGCGATGCGGTGCCGCACACCCGCACCGTGCTATGGGCCTCGGCCATCTTCGGCGCCGGCCCCCGGTCATCGCGCATCGAGGCGGCGCGCCTCGCCGAACGGCTGGGTCTGTCGGCGCTCTACGTCCCGTCGATGCGCAACGGTCCGCCGGGCGTGACCGCCGAGGACCGCGGCAACGCCATCCTCTCGACCGCGCGGCTGCACGAGGCGGGCGCGCTCGAACTGCCGCTCGAGCGCCAGCGCCGGGTCGCCGTCGCCGCCACCGTCATGGTGCAGGCTCCCGGCCGCTCTCCCCTCGCCATGCGCGTCGTCTGCACCCACTTCACCAACATGGTCATGCACCATGCGTGGATCCTGTCGGAGTCGGGCCGCCTGCGGCAGGCACGAGCCCTGGCGAACGCGCTGCCGCGGGACGTCCCGGCGATCGTCGGCGGGGATCTGAACTCGTGGTTCGGCTACCGCGACGCCGCGTACCGCGAGCTGACGCGGACCTTGACCCCCGCCGCGCGCGAGGACCGGCGCGCGACCTTCGGGCCGATGCGCCTCGACCACCTGCTCTTCCGCCTGCCCGAGGGCTGGCGCGCGGAGCTGCGGCGAGCGGATCGCAAGTACGGATCCGACCACTACCCGCTCATCGCCCTGATCGAGGCGCAATAGAGTACGATCGCGTCTCGCATGCACAGCCTGCGGCGGGTCTTCGCGGCCGTGGCGGTCGTCGTCGTGCTGGCGCCGCTCGTCGCGTCGGCGCCGCTCTTCGATCCGGACGAAGGGCTCCACGCCGCGATCGCGCAGGAGATGGTGCGCACCGGCGACTACGTCACGCCGAAATTCCTCGGCGAGCCCTTCCTCGACAAGCCGATTCTCTTCTTCTGGGCGGAAGCGGCGTCGCTGCAGCTGTTCGGCGATACCGAGGCGGCGGTGCGCCTGCCGCCGCTGCTGTTCGGACTCGCCGGCATGCTGTCGGTCGCGCTCCTCGCGCGGGCGCTGTTCGGCGCCGCGACCGGTCTCACCAGCGGCATCGTCTACGCCACCATGCTGGTCCCGTTCGCGCTCAGTCAGGTCGCCGTGCACGACATCGGCGTGGTCCCGTTCATGTGCATCGCCGCATGGTGCCTCGTCAGGCTCGCCGCGGCGGACGCATCCCCGCGGCTGCCGCGCGTGGTGCTCTTCGGCGTCGTCGCGGGGATCTGTCTGGGTCTGTCGATCCTGACCAAGGGGCTCGTGGCAATCGTGTTCGCCGGCGTCCTCTGCGCGTGCCTCGTCGTGTGGCGGCGGCCCGCGTTCGCACGGCTCCTCGTCGCGCTCGGCGTTGCAGTCGTCGTTGCCGCGATCGTCGCCGCGCCGTGGTACGTGGCGATGGAACACGCCCATCCGGGTTACCTGCACTACTACTTCGTCGAGCGCCACGTGCAGGGCTACCTGACCGCAACGCAGCGCCACGCCGGGCGGCCGTTCTGGTACTACGTGCCAATCGTCCTCGGCGGCGCGTTGCCCTGGGCGCTCCACCTCGCGGGCGCCGCCCGATCGGCCGGGAAGCGTCCCCGTCGTCTCGTCGTCTGGGGCTGGTTCGCAGCCGGCCTGGTGTTCCTGAGCGCCGGCGAATCGAAGCTGGCGACCTACGCCCTCCCGTTGTTTCCCGCGATCGCCATTCTGATCGGCGATCACCTCGTCGAGGCCCGGCCGCGCGCCGCGATCGCGATGCAGGTCGTGTTCCTCGCCGGGCTGCCCGCGGCGGCGCTGGTGGCGTATCAGGTCCGGTTCGAACCCGTTCCTGCCGCCGCCTGGCTGCCCATCGTAGTGCTGGGCATCCTCACGGTCGACGCCGGGCGGCGCGCTCTGAAATCGGCGGACGGGATCGCCGGCGTGCGATGGCTGGCGCAGGCGTGCCTGTGTTCGCTGATCGCGACGATGACGCTGGCGCCGCGACTGGCGTCCTGGATGACGGCGAAGGATCTCGCGGCAGTGCTGAACGCCGCGGGTACGCTGCCCCCGCGCGTACTGGTGCTCGACGAACGGATCGGATCGCTCGTGTTCTATCTCGACCCGGCGCTGCGCGCCGAGGCGACGCGGGATCGCCTCACGGAAGCCTCGTTCGCGGAAGCGATGGCGGGCGTGCGGCACGATCCGGATGAGACGGTTCTCGCGGTTCGCAACGATTACCTCAGCCGTTTCAACCGGCTGTTCCGGACCGCGCCGATACCCGGGGCGCGCGCCGGCACATTTTCGGTGTTCCGGATCGCCGAACTTCGTGACACGCTGCAGCCGAGAAAACCATGAGAGTGCTCCTTCTCTCGATGCCGGACTCGTTCGAGCACACGCCGGCCCTCACGATGCGCATGCCGAACGGCGCGCTCGCCTCGCTGGCCGGCAACGCCGGGTCCGGCCACCAGGTCGCCATCGCCGACTTGATCCTGGCGCAGCACAGCGTGGCGTCAACCGTCGAGCGTCTCATGCGCCAGCACGATCCCGACGTGGTCGGGCTCTCGGTGATGACCTTCCAGCGGCGTACGGCGCTGCGGCTGGTTCACCTGCTGCGCCACATCAAACCGGGCGTCGCCATCGTCGCCGGCGGCTACGACCCGAGCCTCGCCGCGGACGCCTATGAGGATCCTGCCTGCGGCGTCGATTTCGTCGTGCGCGGCGAAGGCGAGCTGACGTTCCGCGATCTGCTCGCGGTGCTCTCACGTCATGGGAATCCCGCGTCCGTTCCCGGCCTGTCGTACCGGCCGATTGCAGGGAGCAGGTTCGCGCACACGCCGGCACGGCCGGTCAGCAGGCTGGACGGCGACATCGCGCTGCCCAACCGGCGCGCGCGCGTGCTGTCCGGGTACACGTTCCTCGGCCGTCCCATCGACATCGTCGAAACGTCGAGAGGGTGCACCTACGACTGCAGCTTCTGCTCGATCGTCGAGATGCGCGGGCGGAACTTCCACACGTTCGACTTCACCCGCGTCCTTGCCGACATCACCGACGCGCGGGCTCTCGGCGCCCGCGCCATCTTTCTCGTCGACGACAACATCACGCTCGACGTCGCCCGGTTCCAGGCGCTGTGCGGCGCAATCGTCGACGCCGGCCTGAACGACGTCCACTACATCGTCCAGGGCATGACCTCGGCGATTGCGGGCCATGGCGCGGCGCTGGCGCCGCTGATGCGGAGGGCGGGATTCCGCTACGTGTTTCTCGGCATCGAGAACGTGCTGGACGAGGATCTCGCGTTCCTGCGGGCGTCCACGAAGAACGCGCAGCGCGAGCGGGGACGCCGGGTCGGCAACGCCACCCTCCAGGCGATCGAGGCCCTGCATCGCGAAGGCATCTTCGTCGTCGGCGGCATCATCGTCGGCAATCCCGACGACACGCGCGAGTCGATCGAGATCAATCTCGCGTTCGCGCGCCGCCACGTCGACTGGCCGTACATCCAGCATCCGACGCCGTATCCGGGCACGCCGATGACCGAAGACTTCCGCCGGCGGGACCTCATCGTCAATCACCGCCTCGAGGAATACGACGGGACGACGGCGGTGGTGCGGACCGCGCATCTGGAGGCCGAGGAAGTGGAATTCCTCCGCTGGCGCGCGGAGCGCTGGATGAAGGTGCGGCACCTGCCCGCGGTGCTGCGGCATTACCCGGGCTTCGTGCTGCGTCACGCGCCGCAGATGCTGGCCCACACGTTCCGCGGCAGCACCTGGCGCTCGGCGCTCGGGCTGGAAAGCGAACGCGACGTGTTCAGGCGCTACAAGGCGCGGCGCGCCGCCGAGCGCGAGTACGTGGCGGACGTCCCCGAAATGCCGGTGGCTGCGTTCGCCTGATCGATCGACTCATTCGACGACGACGACCGGGCGCCCGAGCACGTCCATCTTCGGCCGGAGGCCCAGGCCGGGATCGGTCGACGCCGCCATGCGCCCGTTCACCCGCTGCGGCGCGCCGACGGCGGTCGACACCGTCACATAGCTGTTGAAGTCCGTCGTCGTGAAGAGCAGCTCGGTGGGCGTGCTGTGCGCAAGATGAGCGATGGCCGCGGTCGCCACGTCGCCGCCCCAGCTGTCTTCGAGCGTCATCCCGATTCCCATCGCGACGCAGAGATCGCGGGCCTGCACGGTCCGGGTCAGCCCGCCCAGCTTCGCGATCTTCAGATTGACGACGTCCATCGCGCGGTCGGCGCTCGCCCGCAGCAGCACGTCGAGACCGTCGATGTTCTCGTCGAGCACGAACGGATGGTCGGTGTGACGGCGCACGCTGAGACATTCCTCGTAGGTCAGGCACGGCTGCTCGATGTAGACGTCGACGTCGCGCACCGCGCGGACGACGCGCATCGCGTCGTGCTGGGTCCATCCGGTATTCGCGTCGGCGACCAGGCGATCGCCGGTCTGGAGGCATGACGCCACGGTGCGGATGCGGGCGACGTCGACGTCCGGGTCGCCGCCGACCTTCAGCTGAAAGCGCCGGTAGCCCTCGCGCCGGTAGCCGGCGACGCGCGACGCCATCGCCTCCGGCGTGTCCTGCGAGATCGCGCGATACAGGTGGACGTCATGGCCGTAGCGTCCGCCGAGCAGCTCGCAGACCGGCAGCCCGGCGAACTGCCCGAGGATGTCCCAGCAGGCGATGTCGATGCCGCTCTTCACGTAGGGATGTCCCTTCAGCGCCGCGTCCATCGCCCGGTTCAGCTTCCCGAGCTGGCGCGGATCGGCGCCGAGCAGATGCGGGCCGAGCTCGCGGATGCCCGCGCGCACGCCGTCGGCGTACGCGGGCAGGTAGAACGGGCCGAGCGGACAGACTTCGCCGTGGCCGACCAGGCCCGCGTCGGTCTCGACGCGGACGATGGTGCTGTCGAAGACCGTGACCGACTTGCCGCCCGACCATTTGTAGGTCGTCTCGTGCAGCGGCAGCTCGACGCGATACGCGAGAATCCTTGCTATCTTCATCGTCCCTGCCGTTTGACGAAGGTGATCTTGTCGGCGAGCAGCCAGGTGTCGGGGTCGAAGGTGACGTCCGCGGGCTCGGACGGCGCCGCGACGGTGAACGACGCCTGCTTCTCGTTCATCTCCACGCGCTCGATGCGCGAGGGCTGGCCGGCGGCGGTGACGACGCCGAGCTGCAGCTGCACGCGGTAGGGGGCGCCGTCCTGCGTCTGCGCCAGGTCCACGCGGATCGCCTTCGCGGCGGCGTCGTAGTGCCACGACCCGTCGAACGAAGGCGACGAGGGCCGCCGCAGCCACTGATCGAAGAACCACTTCAGGTTTTGTCCGGAGGTCTGTTCCATGATGCGGCGGAGGTCGTCGCCGGTGGCGCCGGCGTCGCGGTGCCGCCGGTAGTACTCGCGGATGCCTTTCCAGAACGTCTCGGTGCCGATCGTTCCGCGCAGCATGTGGAGCACCCACCCGGCCTTCTGATACACGAGCGGGCTCAGCACCTTGCTCATGTCGGCAAGGTTGTCGTGGACGATGGCGATGCCGGGGAGAGATTGTTCCGCCGCGAGCGCGCGGGTGCGGTTGTTCTTCAGGCCGGCGACGAACGCCTCGCGGCCCGCCGTGTGCTCGGTGAACAGCAGCGTGAAGTAGGTGGCGAACCCTTCGCTCAGCCACACTTCGTCCCAGTCGGTTTCGGTCACCGAGTTGCCGAACCACTGGTGCGCGATTTCATGTGCGACCAGGCCGGTCGCGGGTACGGCGCGCAGGTCCCGTTCGCCGTAGAAGATGGCGCTGGCGTGTTCGGTGCCGCCGTTCAGTCCGGCGGCGGCGACGTTGGCGAGCTTCTCGTACGGGTACGGCCCGACGCGCTCGCTGAAGAACTCGAGCGCGCGGCGCGCCGGCTCGAAATAGGTCTGCCCCGCCTCGTCGTCCGGATGTGCGACCCAGGTGGAGAGCGGCACGCCCTTGACATCGCCGAGATGGCGCACCGCGAAGCGTTCGATGCCGAGCGCGTTCAGCCACGAGGCGATCGGCACGGACTGCTTCCAGTGCGTGACGCGGCGTCCGTCGGGCCGATCGATCTCCGCCTGCAGCAGCCCGTTGGCGATCACCTGATAGGCCGACGGCGCGGTGACGATGAACTCGCTGGTCGCCTTGTCGTACGGGTGATCGACCATCGGCAGCCACTCGCGCGCGCGGTTGGGCCAGTTCTCGCTGAACGCGCACCACTCGCCGTGCTTGTTCGTCAGGAAGCGCAGGCCGTTGGCCGGGCTGCCGCCGTAGGCGATGGTGAAGCGGCGTTCGTCGCCGGCGGCCGGCGGCGCGGCGAGCGGGATCCGCAGCACGCCGGCCGTATGGGTGTAAGGCACGGCGGCACCGCCGCTGGTCACCGTCCGCACCGTCATCCCCTTGCCGCCGGCGGCGGACGCGAGATCCAGCGCGACGGCGGCCACGCCGGGACGTGTGAATCGCACGTCGACGCTCGCCTCGCCGGCGATGTCGGTGGTGGCGTCGGAGATCTCGAGTTTGAACGTGTAGTGGCGGACGTCGATGCCCGGCTGCCGAGGGTACGTGTCGGCGAACGCGAGGGCGGACGGGAACAGGACCACGGCGGCCGCCGCGGCCCGGAACGGCACTGCTGGGAATCTCATCAGCGTGGTAGAATAGCCGCTCCACCCACCGCCGGCGTAGCTCAGTTGGTAGAGCAGCTGATTCGTAATCAGCAGGTCATCGGTTCAAGTCCGATCGCCGGCTCCAGAATCCTTAGAGAAGCAAGCGATTTGCGTGACGCGCGATGCGCGATCACGTCATCTGCCCCCTAACTGACCCCCTGAGAAGAAAATTGCGTCCATATGCCGCGCGGCCTTCGCGGACGTCTGCTGCTGCAGATGCGCGTAGACGTCGGCCGTGACGCGCAACTCGGAGTGTCCGAGCAGGAGTGACACTTCGACGAGCTCGACGCCCTCGGCGATGAGCAGACTCGCGGCGCTGTGCCGCAGATCATGAAAGCGCACACGGGGCAGGTTGCAGGCCGCCAGCAGGCCGTACAGCGTGCGCAGGACGTTCCGCGGATGCAGCGCGGCGCCGACCTTGCCGCCCCGCTTTTCGCGAAATGTCGTGAAGACCAGACGTGTGTCCACCCAGTTCGCACCCGCCTTCAACCGTTCTTCGCGCTGGTGCGTGCGGTGCCGCCGCAGCGCGTCGACGCAGACCGTCGGCAGTGCCAGCGTCCGTTGGCTCTTCTCCGTTTTGAGTTCCTGCAGCACAAGCTGTTTCTTCAGAGCCTGCAGCTGCACGCGGATCCGTAGTTCGCCGCGCTCGAGGTCGACGTCTTCCCATCGAAGACCTGTCACCTCGCCGAGGCGCAGCCCGCAAGCAAGCGCGACCGAAAACAGCACGCTGAGGCGATGCGAACGCGTGTTCGCGAGAAAGCTGCGCTTCCAGGACCGATAGCGGACGGATCTTGCGCTTGATCGTCTTCGGCACC
>DASSPH010000040.1 GCA_035699745.1 Vicinamibacterales bacterium | reverse complement strand
GACCTTGCGGTACCAGACCTGGTTGCCGTGATCCTGCAGCAGGATGTGCCCCTTCACCGGCGTGCCGAAGCGCGCGATGTCCTTGAACTTGCTCTTGGCGATCGCGTCCTTCAGCTTCGGCGAGTTGAGCTCGTACTCGAGCACTTTCTTGCCGTTCAGCCAGTGCTCGACGTGATTGCCGTGCGCGCGCACTTCGCTGACGTTCCATTCCCCGGCCGGCTTGATCGGGCGATCCGCCGCCGGGAACACGTCGTAGAGCGCGGCGGTCTGGCGGTGCGGACCGATCTTGGCGTCGGCGTGGCGCTCGTCGTCGATGATCTGGTACTCGTGGCCGATCGCGGCCGGCTGATCCTCGAGCACGAAGTACTTGACGCCGCTGTTGGCGCCGGGGGCGGCCTTCCATTCCCAGCGCAGATCGAAGTTGTCGTAGGTGTCGACGGTGATGATGTCGCGGGCGCCGCGCGTGTCCTTGCCGTCGTCCGCCGGCAGGGTCAGCATCCCGTTCTCGACCTTCCAGCGGGTCTCGCTGGCGTTTTCCTTCTTGTAACCCCGCCAGCCGGCGAGGGACTTGCCATCGAACAACGGCGTCCAGGCGCCTGAGGCGGTCTTCGTGCCGTTGGCGGTCGGAGTTTTTGCGCCCGCGGCGGGCCCTTGCGCGGCGAGCGGCGCCAGGGCGGTCACGGCGGCGAGGGAAGCGGCGAGGAGCGTGAACTTGGTGGACATGTGGTAAGACTTTACCGTTAAAGTAATAGCGATGCAAAGGAGTGGTGTCATGCGCTGGGCTTGTGTCGCGATGCTCGCCGTAACCGCCGCGGTCGGCGTGAAATCCGCCGGAGGCGTCGAGGTGAAGGTGAACGAGGCCGCGCGGCGGGTCGACGTCGCCATCGACGGGCAGCCCTTCACCTCATACATATGGCCCGAGACGCTGAAGAAGCCGGTGCTGTATCCGCTGCGCACCGCCAGGGGCACGGTGGTCACGCGCGGGTTCCCGCTCGACCCGCGCAAGGGTGAGCGGGTCGATCATCCCCACCACGTCGGTCTGTGGTTCAATCACGGCGACGTCAACAATCTCGACTTCTGGAACAACTCCGACGCGATCAAGCCCGAAGACGCGCCGAAGATGGGCACGATCCTCCACCGCAAGGTGCTCGACGCCAGGAGCGGCCCGGCCGAAGGCGTGCTGGTCGTCGAGACGGCCTGGATGGCGCCGGGCAACAGGCAGCTGCTCAAGGAAGTCACCCGCTTCGTCTTCCGCGGCGGCGGCGACGCGCGCACCATCGATCGCACCACGACGCTGACCGCGCTCGGCGAGAAGGTGGTCTTCGAGGACAGCAAGGAAGGGGTGTTCGGCATGCGCGTCCGCCGCGAGCTCGAACAGCCCGCCGAGAAGCCCGAAGTCTTCACCGACGCGCAGGGGCGCGCCACGCCGGTTGCGGTGCTCGACAACACCGGGGTGACCGGCAAGTACGTGAGCAGCGAAGGCAAGGAAGGGGACGCGGTCTGGAGCACGCGCGCCAAGTGGACGCTGCTCGGCGGCGTGGTGAACGGCGAGGACGTCACCATCGCGATGCTCGATCATCCGTCCAACCCGGGGTACCCGACGCACTGGCACGCGCGCGGCTACGGGCTGTATGCGGCGAACCCGCTCGGCGACAAGCAGTTCAACGAGCCGAACGCCTTCAATTACACGCTCGAGGCCGGCAAGTCGGTCACGTTCAAGTACCGCGTGCTGATCCTCAACGCGCCGCCGTCGAAGGATCGGATCGAGCGCGAGTCCCGCGTGTTCGCCCAGGGATCTTGAGCACCGCCGCCGAGCACGAGGAGAAGCTCGCGCGCGTCGTCCGCGTCGTCGAAGCCGCGGGCGCCGGCGGCGTGCTGCTCGCCGCGCATCACAACATCGCGTGGCTGACCGGCGGGCGCGGCAACCGCATCGACGCGAGCCGCGAGGCGGGGACGCAGCGCCTGCTGGTCACGCACGACGGACGCCGCTACGTGCTCGCCAACGCGATCGAAATGCCGCGGCTGCGCGCCGAGGCCCTCGCCGGCCTCGACTACGAGCCGGTGGAGTATCCCTGGGCGGACGATCAGGATCCGGCGCACGCGGTCGGCGTCGCGCGCGATCTCGTCGGCGAGGGGCGCACGCTTGCCGCCGACTGGCCGCTGCCCGGCACGACCGTGATCGAGAGCGACCTGGCGCGGGCGCGGCACCTGCTGACCGACGCGGAGGTCGATCGCTACCGCCTGCTCGGGCGCGATGCCGGCGCCGCCCTGGCGAGCGTCTGCCGCACGCTCGAACCGGGCGACGACGAACGCGACATTCAGCGCGCGGTCGCCGACGCGGCGGGCGCCATCCGCGCGCGGGCGATCGTCGCGCTGGTCGGATCCGACGAACGGCTTCGGCGCTTTCGCCACCCCGTGCCGACCGCGACCCGCTGGGAGCACGTCGTCATGCTCGCGCTGTGCGCCGAACGCGACGGCCTCGTCGTCTCGCTGTCGCGCATCGTCGCGTCGAGGCCGCCGGCGGACCTCGCGGAGCGGACCCGCGCGACGGCTACCGTGTTCGGACGGCTCCTCGAAGCGACGCGGCCGGGCGCCACCGGCGCCGCGCTGTACGGGATCGCGCGCGATGCCTACGCGGCGGTGGGCTTCCCCAGCGAGGAGCTGAAGCATCACCAGGGAGGGGCGATCGGCTACCGCGCCCGCGAGTGGACCGCGCACCCGAAGTCCGCGGAGGTGGTGCAGGCGCGGCAGGCGTTTGCCTGGAATCCGACCATCGCCGGCACCAAGGTCGAAGACACCGCGCTCCTCGTGGAGGGCACGCTGCAGATGATCACCGCCAGTCCGGACTGGCCGGCAATCGAGCTGGGCGGCAACATCCGCGCCTCGGACGTATGGCTGATCTGAACGGCGTCTACGCCGTGCCGCCGCTCCCCCGCCGGCGCGACGAGCGGCGCACCATCGATTTCGGCGCCGCGGAACTGATCGCGCGGCACATCGAGGCCGGCGGCATCACCCGGTTCCTGTACGGCGGCAACGCGTTCCTCTATCACGTCTCGCTCGACGAGTTCGCCGCGCTGATCGACTGGCTCGCAGGCTTCCCGCGCCGGCGCTGGCCGATCCCGAGCATCGGCCCGTCGTTCGGACGCGCCATCGACCAGGCGCGGCTGCTGCGCAAGCACAGCTTCCCCGCCGTGATGATGCTGCCCTGCGCCGACCCGCGCGACGCGCGCGGGCTCGAAGAGGGGATGCGCGAGATCGTCCACGCCGCGGGAACGCCGCTGATCCTGTATTTGAAGAGCGAAGATGCCTTCGGCGGCGATCGGGACGAAGGGCTCGACGCGATCGGCAGGCTGCTCGACGACGGGACCGCGATCTCGATCAAGTACGCAGTGGTTCGCCCCGATCCGAACGACGATCCGTATCTCGACGGCCTGCTGACGCGTGTCGACCGCCGCCGCGTGATCAGCGGCATGGGAGAACGCCCCGCCCTCGAGCATCTGCGCGACTACAGACTCGGCGGGCTGACCACCGGTTCGGGGTGTCTCGCGCCGCGCGCCTGCCAGACGCTGTTCGACGCCGCGGCCGCGGGCGACTGGGCGCGCGCCGCGGAATGCCGCGGCGCGTTCATGCCGCTCGAGGATCTGCGCGACCTGTGGGGCCCGGCGCGGGTTCTGCATCACGCCGTCGAGCTCGCCGGCATCGCGTCTACCGGCCCGATACCTCCCTACGTGTCCGCGCTCGCGGGCGAGCAGCTGCAGCAGCTCGCCCCCGTGGCGCGCGCGCTGCTCGAACGCGATGCGGCGGCGGTCGGCAAGGCTCCCGCACCCAAGTGAAGACACCATCCGATCTGCGCAGCCACCGCTGGTTCGGCCGCGACGACCTTCGATCGTTCGGCCACCGCTCCCGCGCCAAGCAGGCGGGGTTCAGCGAACAGGATCTCGCCGGCAAGCCGGTCATCGCCATCCTCAATACCTGGAGCGACGCGAACCCCTGTCACACGCACCTCAGGCTCCGCGCCGACGACGTGAAGCGCGGCGTCTGGCAGGCGGGCGGGTTTCCGATGGAGATTCCGCTGCTGACGCTCGGCGAGACGTTCATGAAGCCGAGCACCATGCTCTATCGCAACCTGCTCGCGATGGACGCGGAGGAAGCGATCCGCTCCTACCCGGTGGACGGCGTGATCATGCTGGGCGGCTGCGACAAGACGGTCCCCGCCCTGATGATGGGCGCGACCAGCGCCAACCTCCCCGCGATCTTCGTCCCCGCCGGCCCGATGCTGCGCGGCAACTGGCGCGGCCAGATTCTCGGCTCCGGCAGCGACGTGTGGAAGTACTGGGCCGAGCGCCGCGCCGGCGCGCTCGACGAATGCGCCTGGCGCGAGATCGAAGACGGGATCGCGCGATCGTTCGGCACCTGCATGACGATGGGAACCGCGTCGACCATGGCGGCGACCGTCGATGCGCTGGGAATGACGCTGCCGGGCGCGTCGTCGATTCCCGCGGCCGACTCGTCGCACCCGCGCATGGCGGCCGCCGCCGGCAGGCGGATCGTCGAGATGGTCTGGGAGGATCTGAAGCCGCGCGACATCATGACCACCGCGGCGTTCGAGAACGCGGTCACGGCGGCGATGGCGCTCGGCGGATCCACCAACGCGATCATCCATCTGGTGGCGATGGCGGGACGCGCCGGCGCGGCGCTGGATCTCGATCGATTCGACGCGCTGTCGCGGCGCACGCCGTTCATCGCCAACATCCGGCCGTCCGGACAGTTCCTGATGGAGGATCTGTATTACGCCGGCGGCCTGCGCGCGGTTCTCGATCGGCTCCGCGATCTGCTGCACCTCGACTGCGTCACCGTCTCCGGCCGGCCGCTCGGCGTCGAGCTGGACGGGGCGCTGGTCTGCAACGAAGCGGTGATCGCTCCGCGCGATCGTCCGATCGGCCCGGAAGGCGGCGTGGCGGTGCTGCGCGGCAACCTGGCGCCGGACGGCGCGGTGATCAAGCACACCGCCGCGGAGCGGCGGCTGCTGCGCCACGCCGGCCCCGCCGTGGTCTTCGCCGACTACAACGATCTCGACCGGCGGATCGACGACCCGTCGCTTCCGGTCACCGCCGATTCCGTGCTGGTGCTGCAGAACGCGGGCCCGCTGGGCGGCCCCGGGATGCCCGAATGGGGGATGCTGCCGATCCCCAAGAAGCTGCTCGCGCAGGGGGTGCGCGACATGGTGCGCATCTCGGACGCGCGCATGAGCGGCACCGCCTACGGCGCGTGCGTGCTGCACGTCGCGCCGGAGTCGTTCGCCGGCGGACCGCTGGCGTTCGTCCGCGACGGCGACGTCATCGAGCTCGACGTGCCGGCGCGGCGCTTGTCGCTGCGTGTCGGCGACGAGGAGCTGGCGGCGCGGCGCGCCGGCTGGAAGCGCCGTGAGGTCGCCTACCCGCGCGGCTACGGCCATCTCTACGCGCGCCACGTGACACAGGCGAACAAGGGGTGCGACTTCGATTTCCTCGAAGGCACCGCGCCGATCGCCGATCCCGAGATTCACTGACGCGGCGGTGCTACCATGCGCCGAACGGAGGCGTATGGACTGCACGCGTCGCATTTTTCTCAGCACCGCTTCGGGCCTCGTCCTCGCCGCCCGGCCGCTGGCGGCCCAGGCCTCGAACCCGGCCATCCAGGGCGCCAACAACCGGATCCGCATCGGGATCGTCGGCACCGGCGGCCGCGCCCGCGGGTTGATGAACCAGCTGAAGCGCCTGTCCGGCGCCGAGATCGTCGCGGTCTGCGACGTCTACGAGCCGCGCCTGCTCCAGGCGGCGGAGATCGCCGGCGCCGGCGCCGTCAAGCACACCGACTACCGCCGCCTGCTGGACGACCGCCAGATCGACGCCGTGCTGATCGGCGCTCCCGACCACTGGCACAAGCAGATGACCATCGACGCCGTCGCCGCCGGCAAGGACGTTTACGTCGAGAAGCCGATCTCGCACAGCATCGCCGAAGGCGTCGAGATGGTGAAGGCGGTGGAAGCGTCGAAGCAGATCGTGCAGACCGGCACGCAGCAGCGAAGCTGGGATCACTTCATCCTCGGCAGGCAGTTGATCGACTCCGGCCGTCTCGGGCAGATCACGTTCGTGCAGACCTACTGGTATCAGCATTCGCGCGCCGGCACCTACGCGCCGGTGACGATGGACAAGCTCGATTGGAAGGCGTGGCTCGGCTCGGCGGCGGATCGCCCCTTCGAGCCGGCGCGCTTCTACCAGTGGCGCCACTTCTGGGACTACGGCGGCGGCTGCATCACCGATCTGATGACCCACTGGATCGACGTCGTCCACTGGTACATGGACGTCGACGCGCCATCATCTGCGGTCGCCACCGGACGCAACTACAACATCAAGCTGTGGGAGGCGCCCGACACGGTCAACGCGACGCTCGAGTTCCCGAAGAACTTCATGGCCGCATACCTCGGCACCTACGTCAGCCGGGTGGACGATGGCGGGCTGGAGTTCCGCGGCGAGCTCGGCACGCTGAAGATCGATCGGGCGCGGCTCGCCTTCTACCGTGACGACGCCGCGTACGCGCCGGGCACCCACGCGCCGGAGCCGGAGATCTACATCCGTTCGAGCGGCGATGGATCGATCGCGCACCTGCAGAACTGGCTCGACTGCATCCGGAGCCGCAAGACGCCGAACGCGCCGATTCGCGCCGGCCACGCCGCGGCGCGGACCTCGCACATCACCAACGCGGCAATGCGCAGCGGGAAGCCGGCGCGCTGGAACGCTGCGACGGGGCAGATCACCGACCTTCGCTGAAACGGCCGACGGCAAGCGCGCCGGCACAACGAACACGAAGGCCACACAGGTCATGAAGACCTGGAGTGTTTCTTTGTGATCTTCGCGATCCTGGTGGCCGTTGTGCCGGAGCGTCAGACGTCTCAGTCGCCGCCGCGGCCACGCCCGCGGCCCTGGCGCACCGGCGGCTTGTAGTCGACCAGCGTGTCGGCGGCATAGTGCGCCGCCCAGGCGATGCCGCGCAGGATCATGCCCTCGATCTGCGGGTTCTTGAAGTTCGCGTAGGTGTGCCCCTGCATCCACACGAACGCGCGCGACGGCTGCCCGCCGAACATCGTCCGCTCGTAGGTCCAGATCTGCGGCACCACTTCACCGCCGTCGGGCATCGGCGCGGTGGCAAGGACCTTCACCTCCGGCGACTTCGCCCAGGTGATCTTGAAGAACGCTTCGTCCTCGATCTGGAAGTCGGAGATCCCTTTCATGATCGGCGACGCCTTGTCGACGATCGTGTACTTGATCGTGCCGGCCGAGAAGTTGCGCTCGCCGTGCTTCTTCGAGCCGCCGACCACCGTCGAGTAGTACGCCGGATCGTCGCCGCAGAGCGTGTCGTGGAAGCTGACCAGACCGCCGCCGCGCTTCATGTAGTCTTCCAGCACCTGGCGTTCCGAGGCGGTCATGTAGCCGGCGTCTCCCTTGTACATCACCATCACGTCGACGTTGGCGAGCTCCTGCGCGGTGGGAAAGTGGAACGAGCCGTCGACGATCGCGCCCTTGTCGGTCAGCAGCTTGCTCCAGTCGGCGATGAACTGCGGATAGTCGTGCTGCCCTTCGCCGTGCGACTTCAGCCCGGCGCGGATGTAGACGTGAATGGGACGAGTGTCGCCCGCCCGCACGGCGGCATCCGCCGAGGGAACCGCCGGTTGTTGTTGCGCGGCCGCGCCGACACTGACAGCGGCAGCCAGCATCGCGATCCAGATCCTTCGAGCCATCATCCCTCTCCCTTTCCGTCGTCCGTCTTTCCGTCGTGGTCAGTATCCCTTCGGCCGGATCCAGAAGCTCTCCTCCCAGAATCCGCCGGGCTCGATCGACTGCAGGTCCTTGTACAAGCCGCGTTGTGCCAGGTTCATCGAATTCGAGATGCCGGCCATCGGTTCCAGCGCGACACTCCCCGGCGCGCCCGAATAGACGACGACGGTCTTGTACCTCGGCCCGAGGACGACGTCGACCTGCTGGGCCTTGCCCTTGAGGCTCATGGTCGCGCGTCCCTGCGCGTCGCGCTCGAGATCGCTGAAGACGTCGTCCAGCGGCGCGGCCTTCACCGCAACGTTCTTCGGGTCCGCCATCAGCCGGCCGATCGGCTCCGTCTCGCCGGTCGGAATCTTCCGCTGATCGAGCAGCCAGTGCGTCTTCGCCGCCACCGACAGCGTCCATTCTTCACGGGGCGAGTCGGTCAGCTGGAAATAGGGATGAAAGCCGATCGCCACGGGCATCGGCTCGGCGCTGAGGTTGTCGATCCGGGTGCGCACCTCCAGCGCCCCTTCCTGCAGCCGGTAGGTCATCGTCAGCGTGTGCGCGAACGGAAACTGCTTCATGTACTGCGGCACGCGGAAGAATTCCAGCTTCGAGGTGATCCACGCCGAGCGCGCGTCCGCCTTCACCTCCACGACCTTCCACGCGGTGGCGCTGGTCAGAAAGCCGTGGATCGGGATGGCGCCGCGGCCGGTGTTCCCCAGTCCCGGATCGAAGGTGTATTTCTGGCCGTTGGCGTAGAACGCCTGCTCGTCGAGACGATTGGCATACGGCCAGAGCAGCGGCACGCCGTTCAATCCCATGCGCGGGCGGATGTCGTCGATCGAGGTCCACGTGCGGCGGATGACGTCTTCCCCCTTCACCGTCATCTGATAGGCGTTGCTCGCCGAGGTCAGGATCCTCACCACGACGTCGGCGCGCGTGTCGCGCAGTTCGACGATGTCGCCGGTCTGCGCGGCGCGGTAGCGCGCCTGCGCGGCCGCGGTCTGCGGCATCGCGATCGTCAGCCAGACGGCAGCAGCGGCAAGAACGGCCGGCACACGCATCATCGTCACCTCAGTGGCCGCCGCGCCCGCGCCCGCGGCCGGCCGCCTCGAGTTCCTGATCCGTCCACGGCCTGGTCCGCCCTTTCGAGAGCGCGCGGATCTCCATCACGTTCAGCGGATCCACGGGCGGCGCCGTGTGCCCCCAGGCACGGCGGACATAGGTCAGGGCCGCGGCGATGTCTTCATCGGTCATCGCCGGTCCCAGCGGCGGCATCAACCCGATCGAGCCTTCCTTGCCCCCGACCATGATCCGGATCGTCGCCGCAGGGTCGGCCGCGTTCACGTACGCCGACTCGACGAGATTCGCGCCCAGCTTGTCCTTGCCGCGTCCGTCTTCCTGGTGGCAGCCGAGGCACACATTCTTGTAGATCTCCGCGCCGGCGGTGAACCGTTTTTGCTGCTCCGCGTTCAGCGGCGCGGCAGCGACCATCGGCGCGGGCCGCCCCGGCCAATCGAGCTTCGCAGATACGCTGGCCGCCAGCGACCCGATCGTGCCCGAGGCGCCTGCCAGTTTCGTCAACGCGGCCGGCTCGGCGGGCAGCGCGATGCCCCGCCCCGGCGTCACCACGATCCGTCCGCCCGGGGCGCTCAATCCGGGCAGGCCGCGGCCGCCGCGGCCGCCCGCGGCGCGCGACGGCAGCGCCGCGTCGACGCCGCGCAGGAGCGCGATTCGTGCCCATTCCGGACGCGCCGCGTCGGCGGCGGCGTCGATCAACCGCTGCACGGCAGGCACGTCGCCGCTCTTCGTCACCGCCGCGGCGAGCATCGACACCGCTTCGCCCGGCGCGGGGGCCGGCGCCGGTTTCGACTGCATCACCCTCGTCAGCACGTCCCCCTCGATCCCCTTCAGACTGCTGACCGCGGCGTCGACGACGATCGGATCGGAGCCGTACCGCGTGAGGATCGCCACGGCGGGATCGACGCGATCCGCAGCCGGCATCTCGCCGATCGAGGCGGCCAGCTGCCGGCGAACGTTCCAGTGCCTGTCGTCCGCGAGCGCCAGCGCCGCGGCGCGCATCGCAGGATCGCGTTCCAGCCAGCGCTCCGACAACCGCACCGCCGCGGCGCGCACGTCGCCGTTCGCGTCTGCCATCGCTTTCCGCACCGATGCCGGCTCGATCGCGTCCAGGCCGTCGAGCGTCCACAACGCGTGCAGCCGGGTCCGCCAGTCCGGCGCGCTCGCCGCCAGCGCCGTCAGCGCGGGCGCCGCGCTCGTCTCTCCGCGCTCGACGAGCAGCCGCTGCGCGGTATCGCGCCACCAGCCGTTCGGGTTGGCGAGCGCCTCGACGAGCTGCGCGGGCGCCGCCTTCGACAGCGCCGGCCGGGCCGGCCGAGGGGCCGCACGGTTGCCGTAGACGACGCGCCAGATGCGCCCCTTGCCGACGGGCATCAGCATGTCGTTGGTCCTGATGTAGTCGGTCAGGTACTCGCTCCACAACCCGCCGGCCTGCACGACGCCGCGATACATGTCGACCACGTACAGGCAGCCGTCGGGACCGTCGGCCAGCGCCACCGGGCGGAAGCGTTCGTCGGACGACGCGAGGAATTCGCCGCGTGCGTAGCCGTTCGTCGCCTCGAGCCGCCCGCCGCCGGCGTCGTTGATCACCATGCGGTGCACCAGGTTGGTCGGCGAGTCCGGAATGAACGCGTTGCCGCGCAGCTCCCGCGGATAGACGTCGCCGCGATAGATGACCGGACCGCTGGCGCCCTGGATCACGATCGACGAGCCGTCGGGCCGGAAGAAGGGATCGCGATAGCCGCGGTTCACCCCGCGCGTGTCGCGCACGGGATAGATGGTCGCGTCGGCCTGTTCGATCAACAGCTCGTAGAGACCGCGGGTCCGAACCAGGTTCGGATTGCGCAGGTAATAGCGGGACGGCGTGTAGTCGACGAACAGCGGGGAGTCGTTGACGTTGCGGTAGATGCGTCCGGCGTCGTCCTGCGAGATCAACCACTGGCCGCGGCTCAGCGCCGGCAGCGGCTCGAACCTGCCCTTCCGCCAGCGCACGTCCCACACGTGTTCGGACGAATACATCACGTTGTCGATCGCCCAGAACAGGCTGTTGGCGTTGTGCTCGATGTTGCCGTTCGGGTTGCCGAAGGTGTTGACGACGAGATCCTTGACGTCCGCTTTCAGGTCGCCGTCGGTGTCCTTCATGAACCACAGGTTCGGCGGCTCGCCCACGAGCACGCCGCGATCGAGCACCTTGAGCGCGCGGGCCTGCCGCAGCCTGTCGGCGAAGATCGTCTTCCGGTCCATCCGGCCGTCGTTGTCCGTGTCCTCCAGGACGCTGACGCGGTTGAGCGGCTCGGTCGAGTCGCGACCCGAGCTGTCGGGAAGGAACGTCAGCATCTCGACGACCCAGAGGCGGCCGTCGGCATCGAAGTCGATCAGGATCGGCGAATCGACCATCGGCTCGGCGGCGACGAGCTCGACGCGGAATCCCGGCGGCATCGAGAACGTCTTCATCTCGTCTTCGGGCGACAGCGGGATCGACTTCGCCATCTGCTTCCAGGGCGGCGGCCAGATGTTGCCGGGCACGGTCGCGGTGCCCTGCTGCCCGGTGATGCCGGTTGCGACCGTGAGGATCCCGGCCGTGAGCGCGACGAGGAAGACGCGGGTGCGATGCATGGTCCGTGAGAACGGGACGGAGCGCCGGCTACTTTCCGCTGACCGGCACCAGCCGGATCACCATGCCGGGGGTGGAGGCTGCCAGGCTGAGGCCGGTGCCGGCACCCGTGGGATTCTGCAGCAGCAGGTACATCAGCCCGTCCGGTCCGGTCGTGACGGAACGGACGCGGCCGAACTGCTGGAACACGGCTTCCTGGTGCACGACCTCCCGGCCGCGAATCTCGAGCCGCCGCAGCTGCTGTCCGGCCAGCGCGGCGACGAACAGATCGTTCTTCCAGCCGGGATACTTCGAGCCCGTGTAGAACACCATCCCGCTCGGCGCGATGGTGGGCGTGTAGTAGACGATCGGCGGCTCCATGCCGGGGCGGCTGCGCTCGGTGATGCCGCTCTGCACACCCATCGTCACCACGCCCCAGCCGTAGTTCTTCCCCTTCTCGATGATGTTAATCTCGTCGCCGCCGTTGGGTCCGTGCTCCGATTCCCACAGCAGTCCCGACGGATCCCACGCGAGTCCCTGCGGATTGCGGTGGCCGTACGACCAGATCGACGGGACGGCGTTCGGCGTGTTCACGAACGGGTTGTCCTTCGGGATCGATCCGTCATCGTTGACGCGGTGGATCTTGCCGAGCGGCTTCGAGAGATCCTGCGCGTTGGCCATGTCGCCGCGCTCGCCGAGCGAGTAGAAGACGTGGCCGGCCTTGTCGAACAGGAAGCGGGCGCCGTAGTGCGATCCGCTCGGCGTGTAGAGCTCGGCGGGAGCGCGATAGAGCACGTGTTCGTCGACCCAGCGGTTGTTCCTGTCGATCTTCCCGCGCACGAAGACCGTCATCGACGGCGGGCTCGGGGGTCCGCCGCGGCCGCGGCCGCGGGCCGCGGGGTCGGCGGAGGGATCCGGCGGCGGCGCCGGCGCGGGCGGCGGCGCGACATACCCGGGAACGACTTCCGTGTAGGCGAGGTAGATCCACCCGTTGCGCGCATACTGCGGGTGAACGGCGACGTCGAGCATGCCGGCATCCTGCCGTTCCCAGACCTTCGGCGTGCCTTGCACCGGGTCCGGCCGCAGCTTCCCTTTCTCGATGATGCGCAGCCGCCCTGGACGCTCGGTGACGAGCAGGCGTCCGTCGGGCAGGAACGCCAGTGCCCACGGCGTTTCGAGCCCGGGCGTGACCACTTCGATCCGGAACGTCTGCTTCTCGGACTTGATGATCTGATTGTCGGGGTCGGGAACGAAGACCGGCTTGTCCTTGAGATTGGCAGCGGGCTGCGCGGCAGGTGGTTGGGGCGCGGACGGCTGCTGCGGAGCAGCCGCCACGCCGATCGCACAGAAGAGCGCGCTGACCGTTACGAGCCTCGCTGTCACCATCCTCTTGCGCGCCCCTTCTCTTCTCAGAACGAGAACCGCACCCGCAGCTGAACCGTGCGCAGCGGCTGTGCGCCGGTGTCGTGTTGCGAGCATTGTAAACAACTGCGTTGACGGCCGTTGCAGGCCTCGAGCCGGAATTGCGCCGAATCGGGACAGCCGACCATGCAGCTGCGTCCGGATTCGAGGCCGAGGCTGTCCGGCAGCGGGCCGCATGCGAAAACGAGCGTTCAGCCGAAGATCTTGCCCGGGTTGAGGAGCCCGCGGGGATCGAGCGTCTGCTTGATCTGCCGCATCAGATCGAGGCTGGCGTCACCCAGCTGCTGGCGCAGCCATGCCTTCTTCGCCAGGCCGACGCCGTGCTCGCCCGTAATCGTGCCGCCGAGCGCCAGCGTCCGCGTCACGATCGCGTCGAGCGCACGGTGCACCCGCGCCATTTCGTCGCTGTCGCGCTCGTCGGCCAGGAAGGTCGGATGCAGATTGCCGTCCCCCATGTGGCCGAAGGTGCCAATCTGCAGGCGGTGCGCGGCGGCGGTCTCGGCGATGAAGCCGACCATCGCGGCCAGCGCGCTGCGCGGCACGGTGACGTCTTCCAGGATCGTCGTCGGACGGCGGCGCGCCAGCGCCGAAAAGGCGTTGCGCCGCGCCGCGGCGAGCTGCAGCGCCTCCGCCTCGTCGCGCGCGCGGCGGACCTCGCGCGCGCCGTGCGACCGCGCCAGCGCCTCCATCTGGCGCGCTTCGTCGGCCACCGCCGCCGGATGGCCGTCCGTCTCCATCAGCAGCACCGCGTCGCAGTCGGTCGGCAGGCCGATACCCGCGTACTCCTCCACGCAGACCGCCGTCATCCGATCGAGGAACTCGAGGGTGCACGGAATGATCCGCGCCGTGACGATCGCCGACACCGTATCCGCCGCGTCTTCGATCCGGTCGTAGAGCGCCAGCATCGTCTGCCGCGCCGCGGGCCTGGGCACCAGCTTCAACAGCACCTCGGTGATGATGCCCAGCGTCCCTTCCGATCCGACGAACAGGTCCTTCAGCGAATACCCGGCCACGTCCTTCACGCACTGGTTGCCGAATCGCACCACGCGCGCGTCCGGCAGGACGACTTCCAGGCCCATGACGTAGTCGCGCGTGACGCCGTACTTCAGGCCGCGAAGGCCGCCGGAATTCTCCGCCACGTTGCCGCCGATGGTGCTGATCCGCATCGAGCCCGGGTCGGGCGGATAGAACAGCCCGTGGCGCGCCGCCGCTTCGTCGATCTTCTGGGTCACCAGTCCCGGCTGGGCGCGGACCGTCAGGTTCGCCGCGTCCAGATCGAGCAGCGCGTTCATCTGCACGAGACACAGCACCAGGCTCCCCGGCACCGGAACGCTGCCGCCGCTCAAGCCGGTGCCCGATCCGCGCGTGACGATCGGGATGCCGGCCTCCCCGGCGAGCCGCACGCAGGCGGCCACCTGCGCGGTCGTGTGCGGGAACACGACGGCCTCCGGCCGCTGCTTCAGCGCGGCGGTGCCGTCGAAGCTGTAGGGCACGAGGTCTTCGGGGCGCATCAGCACCGAGTCGTCGCCGACGATCGATGCGAGCGCGCCGAGGGCGGAAGCGGGCAGAGACAGATCAGTGATTCCGGTAGCCGATGACGCGTTGACGCTGTTCGCCGAGGCCCTGGACGCCGAGACGCACGTCGTTCCCTTCGCGCAGGTAGACCGGCGGCTTCATCCCGTGGCCGACGCCTGGCGGCGTGCCGGTGGAAATGATGTCGCCGGGACGCAGGCTCATGAACCCGCTCAGATAGCTCACGAGATAGCGCACGTCGAACACCATCGTGCGGGTGTTGCCGCTCTGGCGGCGGCGGCCATCGACGTCGAGCCACAAGTCGAGGTTCTGACAATCGGCGATCTCGTCCGGAGTGACCAGCCACGGGCCGACCGGTCCGAAGGTGTCGGCGCTCTTGCCTTTCACCCACTGGCCCGTGCCTTCGAGCTGGAAGGCGCGCTCCGAGACGTCGTGCACCACGCAGAACCCGGCGACGTGCGCCATCGCATCCCGCGGGTCCACGTACTTCGCCGGCCTGCCGATGACGACGCCCAGCTCGACTTCCCAGTCGGTCTTCTGCGATCCCTTCGGGATCTCGAGGTCGTCGTTCGGGCCGACGATCGAGGAGGTCGCCTTCATGAAGATGATCGGCTCCGCGGGCACGGCCATGTTGGACTCGGCGGCGTGATCGGAGTAATTGAGCCCGACGCAGATGAACTTGCCGACGCCGGCGACGCACGGGCCGATCCGCGGCGCGCCGGCGACCGCCGGCAGCGACTCGGGATCGAGCGAGGCGAGCCGCGCGATGGATTCCGGCAGCAGCGCGGCACCCGAGAGATCCGGCACCTGCCCGGAGAGATCGCGGATCGTGCCGCGGCCGTCGAGCAGCCCCGGCTTCTCGGCGCCGGCGGGACCGTAGCGAAGCAGTTTCACGCCGCCTGGCTCGCGTTCAGCAGGTCGAACGGCCGCCGCTGATGTCGAACACGGCGCCGGTCGAGATCGAATTCCCGTCGGAGACCAGCCACGCCGCCAGGCACCGGGTCAGTGAGACTCACGTGGGATTCCGTGTCCGCGGCAGCCGCGGAGAAAGTCGAGATCGGCGCCCTTGTCCGCCTGCTGGACGTGCCGCACGTACATGTGAACGTACCCGCTTGGCGGAGGCGCCGGCGGCGGCTGCCAGGCCGCCCGCCGCCGCGCCAGCTCCTCATCGCTCACGTCGAGGTGCAGCCGCCGCGCCGCCACGTCGAGCTCGATGTAATCCCCTTCGCGCACCAGCGCGAGCGGTCCGCCGACGGCCGCTTCGGGGCAGATGTGCAGGACGACGGTGCCGTACGCCGTACCGCTCATGCGCGCGTCCGAAATGCGCACCATGTCGGTGATCCCCTGTTTCAGGAGCGCCGGCGGCAGCCCCATGTTGCCCACTTCCGCCATCCCCGGGTAGCCCACCGGCCCGCTGTTCCTCAGGACGAGCACCGACGACGGGTCGGCGCCGAGCGCCGGATCGTTGATCCGCGCCTTGTAGTCCTCGATGTCGTCGAACACGATCGCGCGGCCGCGATGCTGCATCAGGTGCGCCGACGCCGCCGACGGCTTCAGCACCGCGCCGTCGGGCGCGAGGTTGCCGCGCAGGACCGCGACGCCGCCGCTCTCGGCGAGCGGCCGATCGATCGGCCTGATGACCTCGGCGTTCCAGCGCGACGCGTCGTGACAGTTCTCCCACAGGGTGCGGCCGTTCACCGTCATCGCGTCGCGATGGATCAAGCCGCGCTCGCCGAGCGTTCGAATCACCGCGGGCAGGCCGCCGGCGTAGTGGAAGTCCTCCATCAGGAAGCGCCCGGACGGCTTGAGATCGACCAGCGTCGGCACGTCGCGGCCGAGACGATCCCAGTCGTCGAGGCAGAGCGGCACGCCGACGCGGCCGGCCATCGCCAGCAGGTGAATCACCGCGTTCGTGGAGCCGCCCAGCGCGCCGTTGACCCGGATCGCGTTCTCGAACGCCGGCCGGGTGAGGATGTGCGACAGCCGGACGTCCTGCTCGATCAGCGCGACGATGCGGCGGCCGGCGAGGTGCGCCAGCGCATGACGGCGCGCATCGACGGCCGGCAGCGTGGCATTGAACGGCAGCCCGAGCCCGAGCGCCTCGACCATCGATGCCATCGTCGACGCCGTGCCCATCACCATGCAGTGGCCGGCGGAGCGTGACATGCACGCCTCCGCGTCCATGAACTGCTCGGCGGTCATGATGCCGGCCTTGACGTCCTCGCTGAACTTCCACACGTCGGTGCCGGATCCGATGTCCTGCCCGCAGTACTTGCCGTTGAGCATCGGCCCGCCGGAGACGACCAGCGCCGGCACGTCGCAGCTCGCCGCCCCCATGACGAGCGACGGCGTCGTCTTGTCGCAGCCGCACAGGAGCACGACGCCGTCGATCGGATTCGCGCGGATCGACTCCTCGACGTCCATGCTGACCAGATTGCGGTAGAGCATCGCCGTCGGCCGCATGTTCGACTCGCCGGTCGACATGACGGGGAACTCGAGCGGCAGCCCGCCCGATTCCCACACCCCGCGCTTCACGTGCTCGGCGATGGCGCGCAGGTGGGCGTTGCAGGGGGTCAGCTCCGACCAGGTGTTGCAGATGCCGACGACGGGACGCCCGTCGAAGACGTCCGCGGGCAGCCCCTGGTTGCGCATCCAGCTGCGGTGGATGAAGCCGTCCTTGTCGTGCTTGCCGAACCAGGCGGCCGATCGGTAGGTGCGCGTGCTCACGGCTGTGGCCTGCCCGCCGCCTCGGATCCGCGAGCGTTCGAGGCCGTCTCGGGAAACCTGATGAGGGACGCTCCGGGAACGCGGGTGAAGAGCGCCTTGTCGCGCAGCACCATCTCGAGGCTGGTGCGCGCCAGCCGCGAATGCTCGCGCGCCAGCGCCTCGGCGCGCGTCGCTTCACGGTGCGCGATGGCGTCGACGATGGCGCGGTGGTGCATCTGCGAGATGGTGACGACCTCCTGCCCTTCCTTCTTCTGTGCGTGCCCGAGGATGAACGCGTTGGGCGAGGCGAACGGCAGCGCGGCGGCGCGCGACACCGCGCGGCGGACCATCGGGCTCCTGGCGAGGTCGAGCAGCAGATCGTGGAACCGCTCGTTGAGCGCGATGTACTGCGCCAGCGAGTCGGTGCCCGAGGCCCAGCGCTCGAGCAGCCGATCGGTGCGCTCCAGACACTCGCGCGCCGGCGCGAGCTCGTCCGGACTCTTCAGCCGCTCGGCGGCCAGCCGCGCCGCCGTCCCTTCGAGCATGCCGCGGATCTCGATGCCGTCGTGGATGTCCTGGACGGTGAACTCCGCGGCGACGAAGCCGCCGGTCGGCCGGCTGGCGAGCAGCCCCTCCTGCTCGAGACGGTCGAGCACCAGCCGCAGCGGCGTGCGCGACACCTTGAGACGGGCCGCCAGCGGGATCTCGCGAAGCCGCTCGCCGGAGCGGAACTCGCCGCGCAGCAGCAGCTCGCGCATCTGCAGCAGCGCGGACAGCGTCTGCGACTCGAGACGTTGGGTCTGCGGTTCCACGAGCGTTCGCTACTCCGGCGCGAAGCCTAACACGCCGCTCGCTCTGCATGCAATCGCCGACGACGCGGCGGGCGCTGCGGAGAATTCGTGCACATTTTGGTGGAGCGCGCGACCCGGCGCGTGTGCATCTGCATGCATTGCTCCCCTCGACAGCGATATACTCGCCGCGCCATGACCCCACCGCCGTCCCGGGTACGTCACGGCGTCACCGCGTTCGCCGTGGCGCTCGCCGTCATCACCTATGTGGATCGCGTCGCGATCTCGGTCGCCGCGCCGTTCATCAGCACCGATCTCGCGCTGTCGAAGACGCAGATGGCGTGGGCGCTCGCCGCCTTCGGGTGGGCCTACGCCGTCTTCGAGATTCCGGGCGGCTGGCTCGGCGACAAGATCGGCCCGCGCCGGGTGCTGCTGCGCATCGTCCTGTGGTGGTCCGCCTTCACGGCCGCCACGAGCTTCGCCTGGAACGCCGCATCGCTGATCGCCACCCGCGCGCTGTTCGGCGCCGGCGAGGCGGGGGCGTTCCCCAATCTCACCCGCGTGCTCACGACCTGGCTGCCGGTGCGCGAGCGCGAGCGCGCGCAGGCGACGGTCTGGCTGGCGACGCGGGTCAGCGGCGCGTTCACGCCGCTTCTCGTCGCCACGCTGATCGGGTTGCTCGGCTGGCGGCGCACGTTCGAGATCCTCGGCCTCCTCGGGGCGATCTGGGCGGTGTTCTTCTATCTCTGGTACCGCGACGCGCCGAGCGAGCACCCGGGCGTCAACGCGGCGGAGCTCGCGCTGTTGCCGCCGCCGTCAGAGACCGCCATCGCGCACAGCGGCGTGCCGTGGCGGCTGATCTTCTCGACGCCGGCGGTGTGGCTGCTGTCGATCCAGTACATGTGCCTGGCCTACGGCTGGTGGTTCTACATCAACTGGCTGCCGACCTACCTGCGGGAATCGCGCGGCACCACGCTCAGGATGGGCGCGCTGCTCGCCGGCTTGCCGCTGCTGCTCGGAGGCCTCGGCTGTATCGTCTCGGCGGGCGTGATCCCGAGGCTGGCGCGGTCGCTCGGCAGCGTCGCGGCGGCGCGCCGCGCCGTCGCCATCACCGGGTTCGTCGGCGCGTCCGCCTGCATCTTCATCTTCACCGGCATCGAGGATCCGCGGCGCGCGATGATCGTGCTCGGCTTCGCGGGGTTCTTCAACGACTTCGTGATGCCGGCGGCATGGGCCGGCACGATGGACATCGGCGGCCGCTACGCCGGCACCGTCGCCGGCGCGATGAACATGATGGGCAGCATCGCCGGCGCGTCGTCGGTGCTCGTGGTGGGGTATCTGCTGGCGTGGACCGGCAACTGGACGATCACGTTCTACGTCTCGGCGGCGATCTACCTGATCGGCGCTTTCTGCTGGCTGTTCCTCGACTCGCATACCCCGCTGCGGCAGGCGCCGGTGCACGCGCGCCAGGCGGCCTAGATCGGCACACGGAGGAGACGCTCGCGTGAATCAGACGTCAGTACTCGACAGGTTCCGGCTCGACGGCAAGGTGGCCCTCATCACCGGTGGAGGCCAGGGTCTCGGCAAGACGATGGCGACGGCGCTCGCGCAGGTCGGCGCGGATGTCGTCCTCGCCGGCCGGACGCTCGCACGCTGCGACGACACCGCGAACGCCATCTCGCAGACGACCGGCCGGCGGTGCATGGGCGTCCAGGCCGACGTGACCGTTGCCGCCGACGTGGAGCGGATGTTCGCGAAGGTGGAGGCGGAGTTCGGCGGCATCGACATCCTGATCAACAACGCCGGCAACAACATCCGCGGCTCCGTCGAACAGCTCACCGAGAACGACTGGGATTCGGTCCTCGACACCAACCTGAAGGGCACGTTCCTGTGCTCGCGGCTGGCCGGGCCGAAGATGGTGCGCCGCGGGTGGGGACGCGTGATCAATCTCGGGTCGATCCTCTCGGTGATCGCGCTGCCCGGCCGCGCCCCCTACGCGTCGGCGAAGGCCGGCGTGCTCAACCTCTCTCGCGTCCTGGCCCTCGAGTGGGCGGGGAGCGGCGTGACGGTGAACGCGATCTGCCCGGGACCGTTCGGCACGGAGATGAACCGGGCGCTGCTCGACGATCCGGTGAAGTACCAGGAGTTCGTCAGACAGATTCCGATGGGACGCTGGGGAGAGCTCGACGAACTCGAGGGGGCGGTGGTCTTCCTCGCCTCGCCCGCGTCGTCATTCGTCACCGGCAGCGCGTTGTTCGTCGACGGCGGCTGGACGGCGCGATAAGCGACAGACGCCACTGGCTCTGGCAGCCGCGCTCGGCTCGAAACGTGTGGACCACCCGGGCCCCCGCGAGCTGGTGCCGCGACGTGGTCCGATGCAAATGCGTGGTCACGTCCGCTCGCGCCTGTACGCTTCGGCGAGCAGCGATACCGGATGCACGACCTCGATCGGTGCGCTGACCTGGCTCAGCCCGCGCGCGATCTGCAGGTGGCAACCGGGGTTCGCGGCGGCGACGATGGCGGCGCCGGTGCCGCGGATGTTGGCGACCTTGCGCTGCAGCAGCGCGTCGGCCTGCGCCGGCTGCGTGATGGCGTAGATGCCGGCGCTGCCGCAGCACCACGACGACTCCGGCAGCTCGGTGAGCGTCACACCGGGCAGGAGCCGCAGCAGCTCCCGCGGCTGGCGGGACACCTTCTGGCCGTGCGCGAGGTGACAGGAGTCGTGATACGTGATCGCCGTCTCGCGGTCGAACGGCGCCCGCGACGGCGTGCGGCAGCCGATTTCGATCAGCCACTCCTGTACATCGCGGAGCTTTCGATCCCAGGCGCGCGCCCGGCCGGCGTACTCGGCGTCGTCCGCGAGAAGCGCGCCGTAATGCCGCAGGTGCGATCCGCAGCCGCCGGCGTTGCTGAGGATGGCGTCGTAGCGATCGGGCGGAATCAGGTCGATCAGCCGCCGGGCGAGCGTCCGCGCCAGCTCCGGCTCGCCGTTGTGCGCGTGCAGGGATCCGCAGCAGGACTGCCCGCGCGGCGTCTCGACTTCGTAGCCGTTCGCCAGCGCCACGTCGACGGTGTCGCGGTTGATCGCCGGAAAGACGAGGTCCTGGATGCAGCCGGTGAGCACGGCGACCCGGCCGCGCGCCGCGCCGCGCGGCGCTTCGCGCGGCGCAATCAGCCGATCGGAGAACCGCCGGGCGATCGCCGGCGCCTGCGGCTCGAGACGGCGGAGATCCGGCGGCAGCAGCCGCGTCAGCTCGAGCCGCCGCGCCAGCCGCTCGAGTCCCGTCCGTTGATAGACCCGCAGCGCGCGGCCGGCCAGCCGCAGCGCACCCGGCCGCATGAAGAGAAAGTGCAGCGTCAGGCCGCGCCAGAACCGCCGCCGCGGGCCCGCGTCGACGCCGCTCCGGCGGATGTCACTGCGCGCCGTTTCGAACAGCACGCCGTACTGCACGCCCGCGGGACACGCCGTCTGGCAGGCGAGACATCCGAGGCAGTAGCTCATCTCCTCGGCGAACACCCGATTGACCTCGAGGTCGCCGTCGGCGATCGCCCGCATCAGGGCGATCCGTCCGCGCGGACTGTGGCGCTCGCGCCCGGTCGCGTCGTAGGTCGGACACGCCGGCAGGCACATGCCGCAGCGCATGCACTGCTGGAGCAGCGCGTAATCGATGGTCTTCAACGCGTCTGCATGCGATATCACAGAAATCGCTGTACCTGCTGCCACACGGTCAGCCCCGCGAGCACCCCGAAGAACGCGATCGACCACACGAGCACGGCGATGCGGACGCCGCGGATCCGGATCGGCGCCGGCAGGTGCCGGCGGTTCAGCAGGATCAGCAGGCCGGAATAGAGGAACATCATCGTCCCGCCGACGCAGGCCGAGATGACGAGCAGGACGAGCGGCTGCGCGAGGCCGCTCAGCAGGATGACGCAGCCGATCGCCACCAGCCCCCACACCAGCCAGAAATAGATCTGGCTCTCGCTGACCGTGGACGTGCGCAGGTAGGTGGACTTGAGCACGTCCGCCGCGAGCCGGCTGGTGTAGTCGGTGATCCCCATCGCGGACGTGAACAGCGAGAACGCGCCGGTCGCCCAGAACAGGAGGCCGAACCACGGCCCGACGACCTCCTGCAGCCGCCGTCCTTCGATCTGCAGGAACATGACGGTGGTCGGCAGCCCCTTCTCGCCGAACAGCATCGAGTGCGCGAGCATCGACGTCAGCGTGATCGTCAGGATGCTGACCAGCGCGAAGGTCGCCGCCTGTTCGATGTTGGCGAAGCGCCACCAGCGCGACCAGCGCGCCATGTTGGCGGCCGTGGGCTCGAAGCGGTACGAGACGACGGCGGCGGCACTCACCTGTTCCTCGCCGGTGAGCGGGCTGACGAGCCGCGGCACGTATTGCCCCATGCCGAAGCCCTTGTCGCGGATCCAGTTGCTCTGGCAGAGATTCTGTCCGCCGCCGGCGCCGGCAAACGCCACGGATCCGAGGAGCAGCGCGAAGCCCAGCTCGGACGGGATCGTGCCGACGCTCGCCAGCCCGGCCGGCAGCGCGCGCCAGGTGTCGGCGGTCACCGCGAAGACGAGCGCCAGCGCGATCAGCGTCAGCACCATCGCGACCTTCAGGAAGTTCAGCCGCTCCAGCGCGAGGTAGACCACCGGCGCCAGCGTCAGGCCGACGCCGATCACCAGCAGCACGCCGACGGCGATGTAGGCCGGGTTGCCGCCGAACAGAAAGGTGGCGAGCGTCGCCGAGCTGAGCGCCCAGCCGGGCCAGAGGTTCGCGAAGTAGACCATCAGCGCGAACACCAGGCCCCAGTGCTTCCAGAACCGGTTGAAGCCGATGAGCGCGGTCTCTCCCGTCGCCAGGGTGTAGCGCTCGATCTCCATGTTGAGGAAGAGCTGGGTCAGAATCCCGAGCACCGCCGCCCACAGGAAGACGAGTCCGGCCTGCGAGGCGATGTACGGCCAGAGGATGAACTCGCCCGAGGAGACGCCGACGCCGGCGGCGATCACCCCGGGCCCGACGATGCGCCAGATGTTGCGCGGCGGCTCGGGGAGGTCGCGAAGCAACGGGGCGTTCGCGACCTCGGTTCCCGAGTGCTGCAAGGGACCCCCTACCAAACGATCTTCGCCGCGAGCTGGATGTCGCGCGGCAGGTTGTTCTGGCTCGTCACCTTGCCGAAGTCCGCGTTGGTCGGATCGGTGTTCGCGTCGTTGAACACCACGGTGTTGAACGCGTTGAGGAACTCGAGGTTGAACTGCGCCCGCACGCGGCCGCCGATCGGCACCTGCTTGACGAGCGAGATGTCCCACAGCTTGAGGAACGGGCTGCGGATGCCGTCGATGCGCGACGGGAAGTAGCGCACGTTGTTGGCCAGGCGGATCCGGGTGTCGGCGCGCTGCTTGACCGGATCGTCCACGCCGTTGGTCTGCACCGCGGCGTCGTGGAAGTAGAAGCCGCTGATGTCGAATACCGGCTGATCGCTGTTGTTGGTGTACTTCGCCTCGAGCGCGTCGAGGTCGCCGTTGAAGTAGACGTTGCGGCCCGAGAAGTCCAGCGGCCGCCCGCTCTGGAACTGGCCGATGGCGTTGAGGCTCCAGCCGCCGATGATCGCGTTCAGCACGCCGCCGGCCTCGGAGGCCAACGCGCGCCCGCGTCCGAACGGCAGCTCGTAGAGGATGCTCGTGGTGACGCGGTGCGGCACGTCGTCGCGCGCGAGACGCTTCTCGAAGTCGGCGTCGGTCGCGTTCAGCCGGAACACCTTTTCCGTGAAATGCGACCACGTGTAGGTGCCCATGATCGAGTAGCCGCCGCTGAAGCGCTTCTCGATCTTGGTCTGGAACGAGTCGTACTGGCTGGTGCCGTCGGAGCCCCAGGTGGGCACGTTGTTGAACTGGGGGAACGGCCGCAGCAGCTGCGAGCGCGCGACGTTCGCGCCGGTGAAGCCGGTCGGCAGCAGTCCGCCGGCGAAGGGGTTCGGCACCTGCACCGAGAGATAGTCGATGACCGCCTGATCGCGGACCCGGCTCGTCGACAGATACTGCGCCGGAATCGTGTTGAGCTCCTCGTCGGTGCTGAGGTTGAACCCGCGGCTGCCGGCGTAGCCGACTTCGAGCAGCCAGCGCGACGGCAGCTGCCGCTGCACGTTGACGACGTAGCGCGACAGCTGCGGGTTCTGCGCGTCGAGCGGCATGAAGCGGGTGAGGCTCTGGCCGAGGAACGTGTTCGGCCCGAGCGAGTTGCCCGCCGGCTGCAGCACCCCGTTGGGATACGGATTGTTCAGCGTCGACTGGAAGGTGAGGCCGTTGTTCTGCGTCGCCGTATACGGCGTCGACTGCGAGAAGCCCATCTGGTTGCCTGCGCCGTTCGAGAACACGAAGGGGGTGGTGTAGATGCCCCAGCCGCCGCGAATGACGGTGTTCTGATTGAGCGTGTAGGCGAAGCCGAGCCGCGGCTGCACGTTGTTCTTGTCGGGGTCGTAGGTCCCCGGACTGCTGTCCGAGGCGAAGCCGATGCCGCCGCGCGCCCGCCACTGCGACGCCGCAATCACGTCGGGCCGCGCCGCGTAGGCGGCTTCGGCGGCATTGCTGATCGACAGCATCGCGTTCGGATCGAACCCGCGGACCACGGCGTTGTTCGCTTCCGTCGGCGCCGCTTCGTACTCGTAGCGGAGGCCGAGGTTCAGCGTCAGCTTGCCGGAGATCTTCCAGTCGTCCTGCACGAACACGGCGTGGTACCACTGGCTGTTGGTGCGCTTCCCGTTGACGTCGATCGAGCCGCCGGTCGGGAAGCCGGTGAGGAACGTCGCCACGTCCTGGAAGTTCTGCGCCGCGGAGGTATTGGTCTGGCGGGTGAACGCGCTGCCGTTGCGCATCTGATACTCCCCCGCCTGGCGCGCGGCATTCTCGCCGAACTCCCAGTACTTGCGCACGTCGTAGCCGGCGCGGATCGCGTGGCCGCCGGTCAGCTTGGTGTAGGTCGGCTGGAACGAATAGATCCGGTGGGTGGTGTTGCCGGCCAGGTTGTCGCCGATGTCGCTCAGCGTGTCGAAGTCGAACAGCGGGAAATACCGCGCGCCGCGGAACAGGTTGACGACGCCCGGGGAGAAGCCGAGCGACGCCGGATCGAAGAGGCCCTCGTGCTGCCGGACGTTGGGCTCGCGGAACTGCTGCCAGCCGCCGCGCAGCTCCCACAGCGAGCTGTTGCTCTGCGTCCAGGTGTGGTTCACCGTGACGCCGTCGTTCTTGCGGAACAGGAAGTTGCCGCGCGGCACCATGCCGTCCACGGTGCCCAGCTCCGCGCCGCGCGCTTCGCGCCGATCGTTGCGGGTGTAGCGCGCCATCAGCCGCTGCTTCGGCGTGATCGTGTGATCGAACCGCGTCGACACCGAGTAGAAGTCGTCGGTCCGCGGATTGGTATAGAAGAAGTTGTTGCGCCCCCCGGCGTCGGCCGGCTGGTTCGGCAGCGGGTACGAGTTCAGCACGCGCTGCGCGATCGGATTGATCCGGCCGGTGGGAATGATGTTGCCGGCGAACGGCTGGCGGATGACGCCGGTGCCGGTCGAGGGCTGCGCCGACTGCGGGTCGTAGATGACGATGCCCTGCGCCAGCAGCGCCGAGAAATCGCCGTTGCGCATCGCCTGCGTCGGCACCGTCTGGAACAGCGGCTCGGGGAACTCGTCATAGAGCCACTCGACGGCGGCGAAGAAGAACGACTTGTCGTGGCCGTCGTAGCCGGGCACCACGATCGGCCCGCCGAACGTGAAGCCCGGACGGTTGTAGCTGAGCCCCGGCTTGGCCGCGTTCGCCTTCTTCACGAAGAAGTCCTTCTCGGCGAGCTTGTCGGAGCGGTAATAGGTGTAGGCCGACCCCTTCAGGCTGTTGGTGCCGCTCTTCAGGGTGACGTTCACCGTCGCGCCGGCCGTATGGCCGCTCGCCGCGTCGAAGCTCGCGGTCTCCACCTTGAATTCCTGCACCGCGCCGGCCGGCGGCACGAAGGCCACGCGGCGGCCGTTGGCCATGTTCGGCGATCCGTCGAGCGAGAACTCGTTGCCCCCCTGCGCGCCGCCGACGGTGATCCCCGACGTGCCGGCGTTGTCGAACGGACGCGAGAACTTCAGGTCGCCGGTGTAGGCCAGCCCCGGTGCGAGCCGCGCCAGCGCGAACGGATTGCCGTCCGAGAGCGGCATCATCGCGATCGTCTTCTCGCCGATGGTCTGTCCCGTCGAGCCGGAGGTGGTCACCAGCATCGGGCTCTCGGCGGTGACCGAGACGGTCTCGGCCAGCGCGCCGACTTCGAGCGTGAGGTCCACGCCGAGCCGATCGCCGACGCTCACTTCCAGATTGCTGCGGAGGACCTTCTTGAACCCGGACAACTCGGCGGTCAGCGAGTAGATGCCGGGGTTGAGGAACAGGATGGCGTAATCCCCCTCGCCGTTCGTGGTGGTGCTGGAGGCGACGTTGGTGGCGACGTTGGTCGCCGTGACGGTCACGCCGGGCAGCCGGCCGCCGGACGAGTCGGTGATGCGGCCGGTAATGCCGCCTCGGAAGTCCTGCGCCGATGCGCCCAGGGCGGCCGCCAGGAGCATTGCGAGCGTGCACACGAACCGTTTCATTGCTCCCCCTTCAATGATCGGAAAAAGCGGACGGGACGACACGTTACACCATCCGGCATCCAAAAAACATGAGAAATCGCTTTGACTTTACCGCTAAAGTATGAAATCTTGCCCCTTCCGGCAATGTTCGATCTCCAGGGGAAGGTCGCCGTCGTGACCGGGGCCGGCTCGGGCATCGGCGCGGCCATCGCCAGGCTGTTCGCCCGGCAGGGGGCCGCCATTGCCGCCGCCGATCGGGACACCACCGCCGCCGGCCGCGTCGCCGCCGAGATCACCAGCGACGGCGGCACCGCCATGGGGTATCCCTGCGATGTCTCCGATCCGGACGACGTCGCGGCGCTCTTCCGATCGCTCGAGGCGGATCACGGCCGCCTCGACATCCTCGTCAACAACGCCGGTATTGCCCACGTCGGCAGCATCGAACAGACGACCCCCGACGATCTCGACCGCCTCTACCGCGTCAACGTGTTCGGCGTCTATCTCTGCGCCCGCGCCGCGGTGCCGATCATGCTGCGCCAGGGCGGCGGGGTGATTCTCAACATGGCCTCGATCGCCGCGCTCGTCGGCCTGCCCGATCGCTTCGCGTATGCGATGACCAAGGGGGCGGTGCTGACGATGACGCGATCGATCGCCGTCGATTATGTCAAACGCGGCATCCGCTGCAACTGCATCTGCCCGGCCCGCGTCCACACGCCGTTCGTCGATGGCTACCTGGCGCGCAACTACCCGGGACGCGAAGCCGAGATGATGAAGGTCCTGTCCGAGTACCAGCCGATCGGCCGCATGGCACGGCCGGAGGAAATCGCGCAGCTCGCGCTCTATCTCTGCTCGGACGAGGCGGCCTTCGTCACCGGCCAGGCCTATCCGATCGACGGCGGAGCCACCGCCGTATGAAGCTCGCGCGGTACGGTCCGCTCGGCGCCGAGCGCCCCGGCATCCTGCTCGAGGACGGCACCCGGCTGGACGCGTCCGGCCAGGTCCGCGACTACGACGAGGCGTTCTTCGCCGGCGACGGCCTTGACGATCTGCGCCGGTGGATGGCCGGCGCGCGCGCCACCGCCCCGCGCCTTCCCCCCGATGCGCGCATCGGCTGCCCGATCGCGCGGCCGAGCAAGATCGTCTGCATCGGGCTGAACTTCAGCGACCACGCCGCCGAGAGCGGCATGGAGCTGCCGAAGGAGCCGGTCATCTTCTTCAAGGCGAGCTCGGCGATCGCCGGGCCGAACGATCCGGTGCGCATTCCCCGCGGCGGCACCAAGCTCGATTGGGAAGTCGAGCTCGCCGTCGTCATCGGCCGCGCCGCGTCGTATGTCGACGAACGCCGCGCGCTGGATCACGTCGCCGGCTACGCGTTGCACAACGACTACTCCGAGCGCAGCTTCCAGCTCGAGCGCGGCGGTCAGTGGGTCAAGGGGAAGAGCTGCGACACGTTCGCGCCGATCGGCCCGTTTCTCGCCACGCGGGACGAGATTCCCGATCCGCAGGCGCTCGGCATGTGGCTCACCGTCAACGGCGAGACGCGCCAGCGCGGCTCCACCGCGAACATGGCGTTCGGGGTGGCGGCGCTGGTCAGCTACGTCAGTCAATTCATGACGCTGCTGCCGGGCGACGTGATCAGCACCGGCACGCCGGCCGGCGTGGCGCTCGGCATGAAGCCGGAGCCCGTCTTCCTCGAGGCGGGCGACGTCGTCGAACTCGGCATCGACGCGCTCGGACAATCGCGCCAGCAGGTCGTGACCGACGCGGACGCGGCAGGGCGGCGGGAGCGATGAGCCGGCACGTCCTGGCGGTCGATCTGAAGGACGATCCCGCGGTGATCGCGCGCTACCTCGAACATCATCGCCGCGTGTGGCCCGAGGTGCTGCGCAGCCTGCGCGCGGCGGGCCTGCAGGGGATGGAGATTTTCGTGCTCGGCCGGCGCCTGGTGATGATCGTGGAGACCGGCGGCAACGGCGACTACCAGGCGATCTTCGAACGGCATGCCGCATCGCATCCGCGTGTGGCCGAATGGGAGGCGCTGATGAAGTCGATGCAGCAGCCGATCCCCGGTGCGGCGCCGGGCGAGTGGTGGGCGCGCATGCAGCCGGTCTTCCGCCTGACCTGATCGTGAAGGACCTGACGCAGGCCTGGCCGCGTCCCGCACGCGCGCGGCCGATCGTCGTCATCGGCGCGGGCGCGATCGTGCGATCCGCTCACCTGCCGGCGTACGGCAGGCTGGGCTATCCCGTCGCCGGCTTCTACGACATCGAGCCGTCCCGCGCGCGAGACACCGCCGCGCTGGTCTCCGGCGCGCGGGTGTTCCCGACGCTCGACGCGGCGGCCGCACAGCGCGGGGTGGTGTTCGATCTCGCCGTTCCGGGGGACCAGATCCTCGGCGTCCTCGAACGGCTGCCCGAGGGATCCGCCGTGCTGATTCAGAAGCCGATGGGCACCGATCTGCCGGCGGCCAGGCGGATCCTCGCCTGCTGCACCGAGCGGAAGCTGACCGCGGCGATGAACTTCCAGCTGCGGTTCAGCCCGAACGTGCTCGCCCTGCGCGATCTGCTCTCGCGCGGCGCGCTGGGGACGATCGTTGACATCGACGTCCGCATCGTGATCGATCAGCCGTGGCACCTGTGGACGTTTCTCGCCGGGGCTCCGCGGGTGGAGGTGCTCTACCACTCGATCCACTATCTCGACGCGATCCGCTGGCTCGCCGGCGAACCGCGCGGCGTCTACTGCCGCGGCGTCGGGCACCCCCTGGCGCCGGCGCTGCGCGACGCGCGCAGCACGATCATCCTCGACTACGGCGACGCGCTGCGCTGCTCGCTGGTGCTGAACCACACGCACCGCGCCGGGCCGCGGCACCAGACATCGGAGATGACCGTCGAAGGACTGAACGGCGCGGCGCGCCTGACGTGGGGCGTCAACCTCGAATATCCGGCCGGGCCGCCGGACACGATGGAGGTCGCCCTCGACGGCGGCTGGGCGACGGTGCCGCTGCGCGGCTCGTGGTTCACCGAAGCGTTCGAAGGCCCGATGTCGAACCTGCAGCGCTACGTCGCCGGCGAGGACGCCGCGCTCGTCGGCCCGGTGCACGACGCGGTCAGGACCATGGCCGTGGTCGAGGCGTGCTACATCTCCAGCGCACGCGGCGCGACCGCGATCCCGGAGTGAGGAGCGCATGAGCGACGCGAAGCCCTCCGGCGAGACGATCGACGCGCACCAGCATTACTGGCGCTACGACGCGGCCGGGTACCCGTGGATCGACGAGTCGATGGCGGTCATCCGCCGCGATTTCCTTCCGCGCGACGCGAAATGCGAGATGGACCGCGCCGGAATCGGCGGGACGATCGCCGTGCAGGCGCGGCAGACGCTCGAGGAGACCCGGTGGCTGCTGGATCTGGCGCGCGAGCACCCGTTCGTCCGCGGCGTGGTCGGCTGGATCGACCTGCAGCAGGATGTGGATGCGCAGCTGGCCGGATTCGCCGAGGATCGCGCGCTGGCCGGCGTGCGGCACATCGTGCAGGCGGAGCCCGACGGATTCCTGCAGCGGCCGCGGTTTCTGTCCGGCGTGGCGCGGCTCGAGCCGGCGGGGCTCGCCTATGACATCCTCGTCTACGCGCGGCAGCTGCCGCAGGCGATCGAGTTCGCGCGGCGGTTTCCGCGGCAGCGCTTCGTGCTCGATCATCTCGGCAAGCCGGACGTCCGCGGCGGCGAATTCGACGGGTGGCGGCAGGGCCTGCGGGAACTGGCGGCGCTTCCCAACGTATGCTGCAAGCTCTCGGGGCTGGTCACGGAGGCCGACTGGCACGGCTGGACGCCAGGGCAGCTGCGGCCGTATCTCGACGCGGCGCTCGACGCCTTCGGGCCGGATCGGATCATGATCGGGTCCGACTGGCCTGTCTGTCTGGTGGCGGCGACGTATGCGGAAGTGATCGCGCTGGTTCGCGATGCAGTGGACGAGTACTCCCCCGCGGAGCAGCAGCGGATGCTCGGCGGCACGGCGAGAGAGTTCTGGAATCTAGGTGGCCTATGAAGAGAATGGCGATTGCACTCGTATTGCTCGCGCTTGCGGCCTGCGGCGGCACCAGGACGGGCGCGCCCGCGGATTCATCGACCGCGGGATCCGGCCTCACCATCGCGGTGATTCCGAAAGGCACCTCGCACGCCTTCTGGCAGAGCATCCGCGCCGGCGCGGAACGCGCCGGCCGGGAGCTGGGCGCCACGGTGATCTGGCGCGGACCGCTGCGCGAGGACGATCGGGATTCGCAGGTGTCGGAGGTCGAGGGGTTCGTCAGCCGCGGCGTGTCGGGCATCGTCCTCGCGCCGCTCGACGAGAGCGCCCTGGTGCAGCCGGTGGCGGAGGCCGGCCGCAAGAAGATCCCGGTCGTGATCTTCGACTCGGGCCTCAAGGGGGAGGGCTACGTCAGCTTCGTGGCGACCGACAATCTCAAAGGCGGACGGCTCGGCGGCGAGCGGCTCGCGCAGTCGCTCGGCGGCAAGGGAAAGGTCGTGCTGCTGCGCTACGCCGAGGGGCACGACAGCACCGGCAAGCGCGAGCAGGGATTCCTCGACGCGATGAAGGCCAATCCGGGGATCGAGGTGGTCAGCTCGAATCAGTACGTCGGCGCCGACGTCGAGGGGGCCTACAAGCGCGCCGAAGCGATCCTCAATACCTACAAGAAGCCGGACGGCTCGCTCGGCATCGACGGCATCTTCGCGGCGAACGAATCCTCGTCGTTCGCGCTGCTCCGCGTGCTGCAGGACAACGGGTGGGCCGGCAAGGTGAAGTTCGTCGGCTTCGACGCCTCGCCGAACCTGGTCAAGGGCCTGCGCGAAGGGGGCATCGACGGCCTGGTCGTGCAGGATCCGGTGCGCATGGGCTATACCGCGGTGCAGACCATGGTCGCGCATCTCAAGGGGCAACCGGTCGAGAAATGGATCGACACCGGCGTCCACGTCGCGACCAGGGAGAACATGGCCACCGCGGAGATCAAAGCGCTGCTCGAACCCGACCTCTCGAAGTGACTGTCCCGGCCCTGCGCGAGCGAACCGAGTCGGCGGGATTCGTGATGCGGGGGATCCGCAAGGCGTTCGGCGCCACGCTGGCGCTCGACGGGGTGGACTTCTCCGTCGCGCCCGGAGAGATCTGCGGGCTGGTCGGCCAGAACGGCGCCGGCAAGAGCACGCTGATGGCGATCCTGTCGGGCGCGCTGCAGCCGGACGGCGGCACGATGACGATCGAGGGACGCGCGTACGCGCCGAAGAGCCCGATCGAAGCCCGCCGCGCCGGCGTGGCGATGATTTATCAGGAGCTGTCGCTCGCGCCCCATCTCTCGGTGATGGAGAACATGCTGCTGGGCGTCGAGCCGACGCGCTACGGCCTGATCGATCGGACGCGCATGCGCGCGATGGCCCGCGAGGCGCTCGCGCAGCTCGGTCACGAGGACATCCCGCCCGACGCGACCGTTTCGAGCCTGTCCGTCGCCGCGCAGCAGCTCGTCGAGATCGCGCGGGCGATCGCGGTCGGCTGCCGCGTCCTCGTGCTCGACGAGCCCACCAGCAGTCTCGGGCTGGACGACGTGCGCCGGCTGTTCGCGCTGCTCGAACGGCTCAAGGCCCAGGGGCACGCCATCGTCTACATCTCCCACTTCATCGAGGAGGTGAAGACGATTACCGATCGATTCGTCGTCCTCCGCGACGGCCGCAATGCCGGCGCGGGTTCCACCGCCGGCACGCCGAACCAGGCGATCGTCTCCCTGATGGTGGGCGCCGCCCCCGACGATCTCTTCCCGCGCACGCCGCGGCAGGCGGGCGACGCCATCCTCGAAGTGACCGCGCTCGAGCCGGGCTCGGCGACGTTCACGCTGCATCGCGGCGAGATCCTCGGCATCGCCGGGCTGATGGGCGCCGGGCGCACGCGCCTGCTCCGCCGGATCTTCGGCCTCGAGCCGGTGCGGAGCGGACGCATCCGGGTCGGCGCCTACAGCGGCAGCGCGGCGCCGCCGCACCCGTGGTCGGCGGGCATGGGGCTGCTCAGCGAAGACCGGAAGAACGAAGGGATTGCCCTGTCGCTCAGCGTGGCCGACAACCTGACGATGACGCGGCTGGATCCGTTCGGGCCGGGGGTCGTGGTGCTGCCGTCGCGGCAGCGTGAGGCCTCGGCGCGCTGGATCTCCCGCATCGACATCAAGTGCGCCGGCCCCGGCCAGGCGGCGGCGGAGCTCTCGGGCGGCAACCAGCAGAAGATTGCGATCGCGCGCCTGCTCCATCACGACGTCGACGTCTTCATCCTCGACGAGCCGACGCGCGGCATCGACGTCGGCAGCAAGGCGCAGATCTACAAGCTCATCGACGGCCTCGTCGCGGCCTCCGGAGACAGCCGGCCGCGCGCCGTCCTGATGGTGAGCAGCTATCTCCCCGAGCTGCTCGGTCTCTGCGATCGCATCGCGGTGATGCGCCGCGGCCGCCTCGAGCCGCCGCGGCCCGCCGCCGGTCTCACCGAGCACGACCTGATGATGCAGGCGACCGGAGCCGCCGGATGACGGCGCGGTCGATGATCGATCGGATGGGGACGCTCATCGGCCTCATCCTCGTGGCGATCGTGTTCGGGCTGCTCATCGGCAGCCAGTTCTTCGCCCCCGGCAACATCGAGCTGATGGCGCGTCAGGCGGCGATCGTCTGCATGGCGGCGCTGGGCATGACGGTCGTGATCGCGACCGGCGGCATCGATCTCTCGGTCGGCTCGATGATCGCGCTCGCCACCGTCGCCATCGCGCTGATGCTGCGCGCCGACTACCCGCCCGCCGCCGCGGCGCTGGGCGGCGTCGCCGCCGCCGCGATCTGCGGCCTGGTGAACGGCATCGTCATCACGCAGCTCCGCGTCGTCCCGTTCATCGTCACGCTGGGGACGATGCTGGTGGTGCGCGGCGCGGCGAAAGGGCTGGCGGAGGAACGGCGGATCGAGGCGCCGACGTCGTGGCTGAACGATCTGCTGCGGAGCCAGAGCAGCGCGGTGCTGCCCGGCGGGATCTGGGCGGTGATCGTGCTGGCGCTGATCGTTGCCGCGGTGCTGCGCTACACGCGGTTCGGACGCCACGTGTTCGCGATCGGCTCCAACGAGCGGATGGCGCGGCTCTGCGGCGTCGCGATCGGGCGCACCAAGATCCTGGTCTACACCTTGTCGGCGGCGCTGGCCGGGATGGCCGGGCTGCTGCAGTTCTCCAAGCTGTCCGTCGGCGACCCCACGGTCGCCATCGGACTCGAGCTGGACGTCATCGCCGCCGTCATCATCGGCGGCGGCAGTCTCACCGGCGGGCGCGGGACCGTGCTCGGCACCATCATCGGCGCCGCAATCATGACGATCATCCAGATCGGCTGCTCGCAGAAGGGGCTGCCGAACTGGGTGCAGCAGATCGTCACCGGCGGCATCATCGTCGTCGCCGTCGCGCTCGACCGGGTGCGATCGACGAGGGACGTCACACCGTCATGAAGATCCGCGATCTCGAGATCCTCGACCTGCGGTTCCCCACGTCGCTGACCAGCGACGGCACCGACGCGGTGCACAAGGACCCGGACTACTCTGCCGCCTACGTCATCCTCCGCACCGACGACGCGCTGGAGGGGCACGGGTTCACCTTCACGATCGGCCGCGGCAACGAGGTGTGCGCCGAGGCGATCCGCGCGTTCGCGCCGCTCGTGATCGGGCGCGATCTCGACGAGATCGCCTCCGACCACGCGGCGTTCTGGCGGGCGCTGGCCGGCGACTCGCAGCTGCGGTGGCTGGGGCCGGAGAAAGGCGTCATCCACATCTCGATGGCGGCGATCGTCAACGCCGTCTGGGACCTCCAGGCCAAGCGCGCCGGGAAGCCGGTGTGGAAGCTGCTCGCCGACATGGCGCCGCGCGAGATCGTCCGCTGCATCGACTTTCACTACATCACCGATGCGCTCACCCCCGACGAAGCGGTGGCGATTCTCGAACGCCAGGCGCCGACCGCCGCCGATCGCGAGACGATTCTGCTCCGCCGCGGCTATCCCGCCTACACGACGTCGGCGGGGTGGATGGGCTACAGCGACGAGAAGGTGCGGCGGCTCTGCCGCGAAGCGATCGCCGACGGCTTCACGCACTTCAAGGTCAAGGTGGGCGCCGATCCGGCCGACGACGCCCGCCGCGTCGGGCTCGTCCGCGAGGAAATCGGTCCGGACCGGCAGTTGATGATCGACGCCAACCAGCGCTGGGACGTCGGCGAGGCGATTCGCAACGTGCAGGCGCTGGCGCGGTTCGGCCTGCTGTGGATCGAAGAGCCGACGAGCCCCGACGACGTGCTGGGGCACGCGGCGATTGCCAGGGGGGTGGCGCCGATCGGTGTCGCCACCGGCGAGCACTGCGCCAACCGCGTGCTGTTCAAGCAGCTGCTGCAGGCCGGCGCGATCTCCTTCTGCCAGATCGACAGTTGCCGCCTGGGAGGCGTGAACGAGAACCTGGCGGTGATCCTGATGGCGGCGAAGTTCGGCGTCCCCGTCTGTCCGCACGCCGGCGGCGTCGGGCTGTGCGAGCTCGTGCAGCACCTCTCGATGTGGGACTATCTGGCGGTGTCGGGCCGGATGGACGATCGCGTGGCGGAGTTCGTCGATCACCTGCACGAGCACTTCGAGGCGCCGGTGGTGATGCGGCGCGGCCGCTACATGCCGCCGCAGACGCCCGGCTACAGCAGCACGATCCGCCGCGAGTCGCGGGACGCGTACCGGTATCCCGATGGTCCGGTGTGGACGGACCTCGCGCGCCGCGCCTCACCGGGAGCGCCATGACCACGACAGCGTATCCGCGCGTCGCGTCGTTCAAGACGGCTGACGCCTTCCGGCAGCACCTGCGCGCGTGCGGCGCGAACATTCCGTTCGACGACACGCTCGCCGCTCCCCCGGCGTCGCCGCTCGCCGCGCCGTTCGAGCGCGACGGCCTGCGCGCCGGCAACCGCTTCTGCATCCTGCCGATGGAAGGATGGGACGGCACCGCCGACGGCCGCCCGAGCGCACTCACCACGCGGCGCTGGCAGCGGTTCGGCATCAGCGGGGCGAAGCTGATCTGGGGCGGCGAAGCGGTCGCAGTGCAGCACGACGGCCGGGCGAACCCGAACCAGCTGGTCCTGACGCCGCGGACGCAGGCGGCAGTCGCGGAACTTCGCGAGACGCTCGTGCGCGCGCATCGCGAGCGGTTCGGATCGAACGCCGACGGCGATCTCGCCATCGGCCTGCAGCTCACGCACTCGGGGCGCTACGCGCGGCCGGCCGAGCAGGCGAAGCCCGAACCGCTGGTCGCGTATCACCACCCGCAGCTGGATCGCCGCTTTCCCGCCGGCGTGCGGCTGCTCACGGACGACGACCTCGATCGGCTCGCGGAGACGTTCGTCGCGGCGGCGGCGCTGGCGCACGACGCCGGCTACCAGTTCGTCGACGTGAAGCACTGCCACGGCTATCTCGGCCACGAGCTGCTCAGCGCGCGCACGCGCGACGGGCGCTATGGCGGATCGCTCGAGAACCGTACCCGGTTCCTGCGCACCGTCGTCGACGGTATTCGCGCGGCCGTGCCGCGGCTCGGCATCGCGGTGAGGCTGTCGGCCTTCGACATGGGTCCGTTCGTGAAGGCCGGGACGGGCGTCGGCGTGCCGGAGGCCGGCGGACCGCTGTCCGTATTCGGGGCGCTGAACAGCGGCGCGGAAGACATGGAATCCGCCCTGGCGGACGCACGCGAGCTGCTGGCGGCGCTGGAGGCGATGCGGATCCGCTGGGTGTGCGTCACGGCGGGCAGCCCCTACTACAACCCGCACATGCAGAGGCCGGCGCTGTTTCCGCCGAGCGACGGCTACCTGCCGCCGGAAGATCCGCTCGTCGGCGTGGCGCGGCAGATCGACGCGACTGCGCGCCTCAAGCGGGCATTTCCGTCGATGGCGATCGTCGGATCCGCGTACACGTATTTACAGGACTGGCTGCCGAACGTTGCGCAGCATACGGTGCGAACCGGCATGACCGACTTCGTCGGCCTGGGGCGGATGGTGCTCTCGTATCCAGGGCTTCCCGCCGACGTGCTCGCCGGCCGGCCGCTGCAGCGCAAGCACGTGTGCCGCACGTTCAGCGACTGCACGACGGGGCCGCGGCTCGGGCTCGTGTCGGGCTGTTATCCGCTGGACGACTTCTACAAGGAACATCCGGACGCGGCGCGCCTCAAAGCGCTCAAGGGCGACGGGTAGCGACGCGCGCCGGAGCGACCGCGGCCCGCAGCGCGCGGATCTTCTCCAGCAGCCTGGCGCTGAACCCGTCGATCTCGGCGGGGGCCGCGCCGGCCGCCTCGAACGCGCGGCGGAGCTGCGCCGGGCGGAGCTGGCCGGCGAGCCCGGCGAACCAGCGCGCGTGCTCGATCGGCACGCGGTCGATGTCGGGATCGAAGCCGTCGTAGGCGAGACGGATCGATCCGTGCTCCACCCTGTCGATGAACTTCTCTGCCCGGAAGTGGGCGAGGTTCCATTTCGATCGGTTGGTGATCATCCCGCCGCCCATGCGGCCGAACGTGGCGCCGAGATCGGAAACGAGGAACCGGCGCTCGACCCGGCCGCGCGGGCCGCGGGCGCGCACCACGCGGTTGTTGCGCGGGCCTTCGATGTCCCAGTTGTTCAGCAGCGTCATCAGCACGTGGAGCCCGGACATCTCTTTCGTCCCGGCGAACGGGCTGCGGGCGAGCGTCCACTCTTCCTCGGTGCGCGGCATCGCCGGATCGCGGAAGCGGAACCGCGCCCGGCGGAAGCGCCCGTCCGGCGCGACGTGCTCCGCCGCGCGCGCCAGCTTCTTCACGCCGCGAATCGTTCCCGACGGGACGTGGTACTGCGGCTCGACGAAGTAGCCCAGCGCCCAGACGATGCGGTTGGCGGCGACTTCGGCGTGAACCTCCTCGCCGAACTTGACGTCCCACTCGCGCCCCTGCGCATCGCGGACCGACACTTTCGGGTTGTGCCCGGCAAGATCTTCTTCGACAAAGGTGAACGGCCCGCGCGGCGCGTTCGCGGCGCTGCCCGCGCCCCAGAACAGATCCCGGGTGCCGATGCGCCCCGGATCGCGCCACAACACCGCCGGCGCACTGGCGTCGGCGGGCGCTGCCGGCCGCAACGGTCCGGGCGCCGTCGCACACCCGGCCGCCGCCAGCGCGACCGCCAACCCCGCCGCAAAGCTGAGCTTTGGCGTCATCAAGACACGTACTCCTGACCCGGCAATTTGCAACCCCGATGCCCAGGCAGGAGCGGACGGCGGATGTCGGACGGCGGCTGGCGGGAGCGGTAGCCGGTAACCGGTAACCGGTAACCCGTAGCGGGTAGCGGGTAGCGGAAGCGGCGCCGCCGCGAAACTGCGTCGGGAGGAGTAGCTGCGCAATAGCGCTGCGCGGCGCCGCAACCTTTCGTGGTCGCCCGGCGGCCCCGGTGGCCCGCCGGACGACGATCTCAGGCGGATTCTAGCACTCGCCTCCTAGAACTGGAACCGCAGACTGAACTGCGATTGCCGGGGGATCCGGGCGCTCGTAATCCGTCCGTAGTTATTGCTGTCCGTCTGCGTGTTCGGATTGCCGAGGTTCACCGTGTTCAGCACGTTGAACACGTCCGCGCGCACCTCGAGGCTCTTGCTCCTGGCGATGCGGAACCGCTTCCGCAGCGAGACGTCCGCCTGCCGCCAGTGCGGGCCCTGGATCATGCCGACCCTGGCGGTGCCGCGGCGATCGACCGGCGCGGCGACGAACGCGGCGGTGTTGAACCACTTCGCTTCGCTGCGATCGTCGAGATCGATGTCCTGCCCGGGAACGACGTCCGCGCGGCGCACGCCGATCAGCGTGTTGCCGGTGGGCGTCAGGTACTGGCCGGACTGCCAGCGGATCTTGCCGCTGATCTCCCAGCCACCGAGGATCTGTCCCAGCACGTCCCGCCGGTCGCGCATGAACGCCGGCGTGTAGGTCGGGATGACGAGCAGCGAGTGGCGCCGATCGAACGAGGTCGGTCCGACGAAGTACGAGAAGTCGACGTTGTCGGTCGGCCGCCAGCCTTCGTCGTCGAGCGGGCTGTCGCCGTTGCCGCTGCCGAGGCCGGTGACTTTCCCCAAGGTGTAGCTGACGGAGTAGGTGAGCTGGCGGCCGCGCCGCTTGTTCAGATACAGCTGCAGGCTGTTGTAATCGGAGAACGCATCGCTGCGGCGCTGCGTGATGTCGGAGTAGCCGCTGTACGGGCGCAGGTAGTTGGTGTTGGCGCGCTGTGTCGAGGGCAGCAGCTGATTCGCGAGCTCCACCTCGAAGGTCGGGACGTTGATGTTCGGCTGCCAGAGCAGATGACGGCCCTTGTTGCCGACGTAGGTGATCTCGGCGAAGTGCCCCGCCGGCAGCTCGCGCTGAACCCCGACGCTGTACTGCAGTTGCCGCGGCACCTTCATGTCCGGCTGGAGCGCGGTGATGTTGCCAAGCACCGACGCCGCCGCGGCCGCGCCGGCCAGCGGGTTGGCGAGATTGCCGTTCTCGACGTTGATGCTCGGCACGAACGGCGGCAGGTTCACCTGCGAGAAGATGACGTTGCCCTCCGGCTTGTCGTAGAACAGGCCGACGCCGCCGCGAACCACCCAGTCCTGGCGCAGCGTGTAGGCGCCGCTGAAGCGCGGCATGATCAGGTGATACGACTTGTAGAGCCCGCGCGGCGCGCCGCCGGGGATCAAGGCCGCCGCCACCGGATCGAGCGTCACCCGGTTCTTCTGATCCTCGGGAATCCCGTTCCCCGCGGTCACCAGGCCGGTATAGCGGTTCACGCCGAGCGACGCGACCGAGCCGTTGGGGTTGAGCACCATCGCGTGCGCGGGATTGTACAGAGCAGGATCGAAGTTGGTGATGTTGTTCCCCTGGGTGTAGATCGGCTGCTGGTACTCGTAACGCAGTCCCATCTCGAGGCTGAGATCGTTGCGCACGCGCCAGGTATCCGACACGTAGCCGCCGTACTGGGTGAAGCGGAAGAACCCGAGCGGGTCGTCCCCGCCTTCGGAGTACGACCGGAAGTTGCCGAGCAGCGCGTCGGCGAACGCGAACCCGGTCGTGTTGGGGTTCCCCGTCGGGTTGAAGCTGACGTCGCCCGTATGCTGGTTGCGGCCGTTCTGATCTTTCCGGTTGCGGGTGATGATCACCCCCGAGCGCAGCGTGTGGGCGCTCTTGATCCAGGTGAGCGCGTTCGTGAACGTGATGTCCGTCGTCGGCGACAGCAGCGACTGCGAGGGGCCGACGATCTGCGCCGGGGCGCCGGTGCCCGAGAACGAAATGCGCGGGATGCCCTCGGCGTCATAGCGGCCGCGGTTGTAGACCTGCGGGAACTGGAACCCGTAGGTCTCGCGCTTCCAGTTGTCGCCGGCCGGCGGAATGCGCTGCCCGTTCCACGATGAGGTGGCCTTGAAGTCGTTGAACAGGTTCTCGCGCACGATCCACGTATGCGCGAGCTGGATGCCGTAGCCGGGACGCACGCGGTTGGTCGGGATGGTCGGCATCGCCGATCCGATGAACGTGCCGCGGGGTTCGATCAGATCGTACTTGTCGTGCAGGTAGCGCAGATAGAACGAATGCGCCTGACTGCGGCGGTAGTCGATGCGCGCCAGATCCTGCCGCCAGTCGAACGGGAAGTCGAGCTGGAAGACGGTGTTGTTGGCGGTCGGCGCGTCCGTGTAGGTCGCCGCGAGACCGATCATCCGCTCGTACACCTTCGCGATCGCCCGGCCGTCGGGCGTGATGCGGTTCGCAGGTATGACGTTGCCCTGGAACTGCTGGCCGGTGAGCGGATCGCGGATGACGACGCTGCGGGCCGAGAAGTCGCCGTTCAACTCGGCGCGGCTCGGAAGCGTCCGCAGCAGCGGCGACTCCTGTCGGTCGAGCGACTTGAACTCGACGCCGCCGAAGAAGAACAGCTTGTTCCTGACCAGCGGCCCGCCGATCCCGCCGCCATAGTCGTTGAAGTCTTCCTTCGCCTTGATCCGCTTGCCGCTCGCGTCTCTCGGCGCGAAGTGGTTCGCCGCGTGGAAGCGGTCGTTGCGGTAGGTTTCGAACACGCTGCCTTTGATCTGGTTGGTTCCGCTCCGGGTCACGACGTTGATCGACGCGCCGGCGTTGCGCCCCTTGTCGGCGGCGAAATTCGAGGTCTGGATCGCGACCTGCTCGATGAAGTCGATCCCGACGTTGTTGATCATGCTCGAGTTCGAGCCGGAGTCGAGATTGAAGCCGCCGTCGACGGTCAGGTTGTTGCTGTTGCCGCGGTTGCCGTTGATGATCACGCCGCCGGTGCCGAGCCCCGTGGTCACCGCCATCTGGTCGTCGTCGGTCGTGATCGCGCCGGGGATCAGCGTCGCCAGCTCGAGGTAGTTGCGCCCCGACAAGGCCAGCGAGCGGACCGTCTCCCCGTCGACCACGCGCTGGACCTCGCCGGACGTGCGGTTCACGGTGTCGCCGCGCACCGCTTCGACGGTGATCGTTTCGGTGACCGACCCGACGCCGAGCGAAAAGTCGGCGGTGATGCGCCCGTCGGCGACGAGCGCGAACCCGGCGCGCTCCGCCTTGCGGAAGCCCTGGAGCTCCGCGCTCACCGTATAGGTGCCGATCGGCAGGCTCGGGAACACGTAGGTGCCCGTATCGCTGGTGGTGTCGGTCCGGGTCAGCCCCGTCCCGGTATTCGTCACGGTCACGGTGACGCCCGGCAGCACGCCGCCGGAGCTGTCGCGGACGGTGCCGCGGATTTCACCCGTGACGCTTTGCGCGGCGGCGCCCGCCGCCATCAAGAGGACCGCCGCGAGCAGGCCGGCGGCCGTTCGATACACCCTCATCTTCGACTCCTCCCCAGAAGTTGAAGCTACTTTTCAACTTTGCTGCCTTCGAACTCCACGACCACGACCGTCGCCATCGGATCCAGCATCGGCCGCTCCAGCGTGAACGACGTCCGTCCGCTCTTCTCGACCTTCAGCTCCATCGGCGCCTTGTCGGCGAGCCGGTAGGCGCGAAGCAGCTTATTCTTCATCGCCGGAATTTCAAAGGGCGCCCGCGGCTCGGCGAAAAAGGTAAAGAAGAGCTTTCCTGGCTTGGTCGTCACCCGCCACTCGTTGTTGGCGAGGAACAGCTTCTGCCCGCGGACGTCTTTCGCGTCCCTGGAGGTCCACTCGCCGAATTCCTCGCCAAAGGGGCTCATGCCGGCGCCGTAGACGGCCTCGCCATTGAGCTTCAGCCACCGGCCGACGGTCCGCAGGTTGTCCTGGCTCGCCTGGGGAATGTTGCCCTCGGCCGTCGGGCCGACGTTGAGCAGATAGTTGCCCCCCTTGCTGACGATATCCACGAGCTTGAACGCGATCTCTCCCGGCCGCTTCCAGTCGGTGTCGTCCTTGCGGAACCCCCACGTGTGGTTGATCGTTGCCGGCGTCTCCCACGCCTCGGACGACGCCTCCGGGGGGATCACGTTGTCCCCGGTGGATCGGTAGTCCCCCTCGACGCCGAGGCGCCCGTCGATCAGCGTATTCGGCTGGAGCGATCGCACGAGATCGGTGAACCGCTTGCCGCGCTCCCCCTGCATGAAGCGCGGCGTGTCGAACCAGATCAACGCGACCGGACCATAGTTGGTCAGCAGCTCCCTGACCTGCGGTTCCGCCTTGCCGCGGAGGTAGGCGTCGTAGTTCTTCAGCTCCTTGCCGTTCGCGTCGGTGTCCGGACCGTAGTCCCAGGTGTTGCCGGCGGCGTCCTTCTCGTGCCAATCCTGCGACTGCGAGTAGTAGAACCCGAGCCGCATGCCGCGCTTCGCGCACGCGTCGGCGAGCTGCTTGAGGATGTCGCGGCCGTACGGCGTCGCGTCGACCACGTTGTAGCGGCTGACCGCCGACTTGAACAGCGCGAACCCGTCGTGATGTTTCGAGGTGATGACGATGTACTTCATCCCCGCGTCCTGCGCGAGCTGCACCCACTCGTCGGGGTTGTACCTGGTGGGATTGAACTCCTTCGTCAGTGGCTCGTACTCGCGCACCGGAATCCTGAGGCGATGCTGAATCCACTCCCCGATGCCCAGCGAGCGGCGGCCGTCCTTCCATTGACCCGCCGGAATGGCGTACAAGCCCCAATGGATGAACATGCCGTACTTGGCCTCGCGGAACCATTCGAGGCGCTTCTCGCGCGCCGCGTCGTACGGCCTCGGCGCCGTGGTGGACTGCGCGGCGCCGGTGATGACGAGCAGACACGAGATGCAGCCTGAGAGGAGAGTCTTTTTCATCAGCGCCTCGGGCATGGGTTAGAACGTGAACCGCACCGACATCTGAATCACGCGCGGCGGACGCGTCGGGTTGGCGATGCCGATGGCCGTCCCGAAGTTCGCGTTGACCTGCGCGCCCGCGGGATCGAACCGCGCCGTGCGATCGACGTCCGAGAACTGGACGGTGTTCAGCACGTTGTAGGCCTCGAGCCGGTACTGGAAGCTGCGCCGCCCGCCGGCGCGGAAATTCTTGAACAGCGCGAGGTTCCAGTTCCTGATGCCCGGACGGCGAACGGCGTTGCGCGGCGCGTCGCCGTAGTCGCCGCGCCCCGACGGCCGCGCGAAGCACGACGTGTCGAACCAGCCGGTGAGCGGGCTCCCGGTGTTCGCCATCGGATCGCACACCATGTCGGGCCGGACGACGCGGAGGCCGCCGCCGAGATCGCCGCCGTTGCCGCCGTCGCCGCCGGTGAAGTCGAAGTTGTCCGTGGTGGTCAGGACGACCGGCGCCCAGTCGCCGGTGACGAAGGCGTTCTCGCCGGAGAGCTGCCAGCCGTCGAGCGCGTAGTGCAGCGCGCGGTTGCCGAAGCGCTCGTGCGAGATGTCCCACGAATAGTTGACCACGAGCGTGTGGCGGCTGCTCTGCGCCAGCTCCGAGTAGAAATACTCCCGCGGACGGTTGAGCGTGATCGACAGGTTGCCGGGATCCTCGTCGGCCACGCCGCGGGCGCGCTGCAGCGTGTAGGCGCCGCCGAACTGCACGCCGCGGATGTAGCGCCGGTTCACCTGCACCTGGAGCGAGTGGTAGTCCGAGCTGCCGGAGTTGCCGCGCACGCGGATCGCACCGAGGCCGGCATACGGCCGCAGGAAGTTGTCCGGCAGCACCGCCGTCGCGCTGGTGCTGCCCGGATCGCGATTGGCGGGATCGAACTTCGCGCCGTCGGGAACGGGATTGAGGTTGTAGTACATCTCGAGATTGCGCCCGACGCTCCCGGCGTAGGTCGCGTCCATCGAGGTGCCCCATCCCAGCTCGCGGCGCAGGCCGATCGACCAGTTGTACGAGCTCGGCGTCTTGTACTCCGTTTCCAGCGCTTCGATCGTGCTCGGCGCCAGCAGCAGCGCCACGCCCGGCACGAACGTGTTCGCCATCGTGTTGTTCGGGATCACCGGATTGGTGATGTAGGGCGGATTGCGCAGGTTGCCGGCCGACCCGCCGCCGAGGCGCGCGTTGTGAAAGAGCCCCGCGCTGGCGTGCAGCGCCATCGTGCCGGCGCCGGTGAGATCCCAGCTGAAGCCGGCGCGCGGTTCGGGGGCGGGCGCGAGCATCTCACGGAAGCCGCGCGGCACGCCGGGATCCGTCTGCAGCACCAGGCCGTTGGCCTGCACGCCGGTGCCCGGCACGTAGGCGCCGATGTAGATCTGGTTCAAGGTCTGCCCGGTCGCCGGATCGAGCGCGACGCGGACGCCGTTCTGCAGCGCCGGCTGATAGAGCCGCGGCGCCGCGCCGCGGGTGTACGCCGACGGCACGAAGTTGGCGATCTGCTTGTCGGGCCGCCAGTACGGCGTGTAGACCAGGAAGCGCATGCCGTAGTCGACCGTGAAGCGCGGCGTCGCCTGCCAGGTGTCCTGCGCGTACCACTCCGACCAGATCTGCTTGTTGTGGGTTTCACCGTAGCGGCTGGTCTCGGTGTACTGCTGGTAGACGCCGAGGACGGCGTTCGCGAAGGCGAAGTTGGTGTTCAGCGGATTGTTGGCGTTGTTGCTGAACTGGAACTGCCCCATCCACGTGCCGCCGCGCGCCTCGTTGTTGGTCATGTATTCGAAGTGGCCGCCGAACTTCCAGGTATGGCGGCCGCGCGTCAGCGTCAGGTTGTTCCGCACGCTCATCAGCGTGTCGAACGCCGTCGAGCCGAGCCGGCTGTCGTAGGTGAAGTCCGGACTGTCGACGCCCGTGGTCGCGAGTCCGAACGTCGCCGTGGGAATCACGCCGAGCGTGTTGAGATCGGTGAACTGGCCGAGACGGTAGCCGGCCGTCGTCCTGAGGATCCGGTCGAGGTCCGCGTCCTTCTTCGTGCCGAACCCTTCCGTCGCGCGCCGATACCCGGCGGACAGCTCGTTGACCCCCGACGATCCGAAGATGTGGTTCCAGCCGCCGTTCACCGAGTTGTCGCCCGACACGTACGAGCCGTTGAAGAACCCCCATTTCGCCGGCCCCGCGGTGATCTCCGATCCGTACTGGCTCGAGCGCCAGGTGCGCACCGACCCCCAGTAGCTGTCGTGCCCGGACGGGCGGGCGTCGAGGCGGATCAGGTGATTGAACCGCGGATTCGTCGAGGTCTCCTGGCGCTGGAAGTTGTAGGTGTTGTTGGCGCTGCTCGTGTTCGGCAGCGGCAGCATGTTCAGCAGGGCGAGCGCGTTCGCGTCGAGCCGGTTCGACGGAATCACGTTGCCGGCGAAACAGCCGGCGCCGCCGCTGATCACGTTGCACGCCGCCGCGGACTGCGGATCCCGGATGTTGATCAGCCGTCCGTTGGCGTCGAACGTCTGCGAGAAGTCCCCCTGCCGCTCGCGCGCGGTCGGCATCCGGTACAGCCGCACCGGCCCGGGGCGCTGCACCTGCGGCCCTTCGAACGAATAGAAGAAGAACAGGCGCTTCTCCGCCCCCTGGTTCCACAGCCCGGGCAGCCGGACGGGGCCGCCCAGGTTGAAGCCCGGCGTATCGACGTGCAGCTTCGGCCTGGCGAGGCCGGCGCGGTTGTTCTCCCACGGCGTCGCGTTCCACGCGTCGCGCTTGCCGTACCAATACGCCGACCCGGTGTAGGTCGCGCTGCCGCTCTTGCTGACGATCTCGATGTTGGCGCCGCCGCTGTGGCCGAACTCCGCCTTGTAGGTGTTGAGCAGCACCTTGACTTCGGCGATCGCGTCGAGGTTGATCGACGAGTTCATGCGGTTGGCGCCCGACAGCTCGTTGCCGTTGAGCCCGTCGACCGTCACCTGGTTCCAGTGCTTGCGCATGCCGCCGATGTTCGGCATCAGCGAGCCGAAGCTGTCGCCCATCGCCTCGATGTCCGCCTCGTAGTGCACGCCGGGCAGCAGCCGCAGCAGGTTGACCACGTCGCGGCCGCGGCTCTGGATCTGCGAGATCTGGGTCGCGGTCAGCAGGCCGGAATAGTCGCTGTTCTTGGTCTCGATCGCCGCCCCTTCGGCGACCACCGAGACGATCTCGCTCAACGTGCCGACCTCCAGCTTGAGCGGTCCGAGATCGACGTGGCTGCTGGCGTTGACGACGTTGCGCGTCTGTTCGAGCGTGCGGAAGCCCTGCAGCTCGACCCGTACCGTGTAGGAGCCCGGCGGCACGGCGCGGAAGGTGAACGCGCCGCGATCGGTGCTGGTCGTGGTGCGCGCGGCGGCGGTGGCCTCGTTGGCGAGCGTCACCGCGGCGCCGGGGACCACCTGGCCGCTGGTGTCGACGATCGTGCCGGACAGCGTGCCGGTGTCCTGGGCGCCGGCCGGCAGCGCCGCGGCGAGCGTGAGCAGCAGCGCCCGCCGCAGATGCGCGCCGCGCCCGAACCGGGTGAACCACGTCATGCCAAGCCTCCTGCGTGGAAGGGCCCGAGGGTGTGAGCGGCGCCTGTGATACGATCCTTTACCGATAAAGTCAACTTACTTTAACGCTAAAGTCGATTCGCCATGCCTCCCACCACCACGATGAAGCGGATCGCCGGCGAGCTCGGCGTGTCGATCACCACCGTCTCCAAGGTGCTCAACAACCGGGACGACATCGGCCACGCCACCCGCGCCCGCGTCCTCGCCAAGGTCGCCGAGCTGGGCTACCAGCCCAACGCCGTCGCGCGCAGCCTCACCCTCCGCCGCACCCACACCCTGGGCGTCGTGATTCCCGATCTGATGCACTCCTTCTTCGTCGAGATCGTCGCCGGACTCGAGACCGTGGCGAGCGCGCGCGGCTACGGCCTCCTGCTGTGCAGCTCGAGCGAGGACCCCGCCAAGGAACGGCAGGAGCTCGACATGCTGCGGCAGCGCCAGGTCGACGGCATCGTCCTCGGATCCGCGAGCGCCACCGGCAACACCGATCTCCTGCAGCAGCTCGCCGCCCTCGGCATCGGGCTGGTGATGATCGACCGCGACGACCATCAGGACGTGCCCTGCGATCGCGTCGTCACCGACGACGAGGAAGTGGGACGGCTCGCCGCCGCCCACCTGCTCGCGCAGGGACGCCGGGCGATCGCGCACATCACCGGCACCGCCGTGGTGCACGCGCGCCGGCGCGCCGCCGGCTATCGCGCCGCGCTGCGCCAGGCCGGCGTCAAGGCGCATCCCGCGTGGGTGGTCCGCGGCGGCTTCAAGGAGGCCGACGGCTATCAGGGCATGCAGAAGCTGCTCGCGCTGCCCCGGTCGTCGCGCGTCGACGCGGTGTTCGCCGCCAACGACCCGAGCGCCATCGGCGCGATGAAGGCAATCTGGGACGCCGGGCTGCGCGTCCCGGAGGACATCGCCGTGGTCGGCGCCGGCGACATCGCGCTTGGAGATATGCTGCGGGTGCCGCTGACCACGGTGAGCTGGTCCCGGGAGGACCAGGGCAAGGCGGCCGCCGAGCTGCTGCTCGAGCGCGTCGAAGGAGAGACCCGCGGGGCGCCTGCCCCGCCGAGGCGGGTGGTGATCCCGCCGCGGCTGGTGGTGCGCCGATCGAGCCGGAGCAAATAGGATGCGAACCGCGATCGTGTTGGGTGCGCTCGTGTTGTCCGTGGCGCCGGCGGCGCCGCAGTTCGATGCCGACCGCGAGCGCGCGCGCGTGATCGCCGCCGCCGATCGCTACCTCAAGGAACCCCCGCTCACCATCACCGCGTCACGGTCGCCGCGAAGCGCCGGCGGCGTCCACGACTACTTCTCCGAAGGGGACTACTGGTGGCCCGATCCCCAGAATCCCAAGGGTCCGTACATCCAGCGCGACGGGATGAGCAATCCGGACAACTTCAACGACCATCGCCGCGCGCTGATGCGGTTGTCGGTGCAGCTGCCGGCGCTCGCCGCCGCCTACCTCCTCACCAGAGATCAGAAGTATTCGATCCATGCCGGACGCCACGCGCGCGCCTGGTTCATCGGGCGGACCACGCGCATGCACCCCGCGCTTCGCTACGCGCAGGCGATTCAGGGACGCGTGACCGGCCGCGGCACGGGGATCATCGATACCATCCACCTCGTCGAAGTGGTCCGGGCGCTCGAGCGCCTCGAGGGCTCGCGCGGCTGGTCGCGTGACGATGCCGCGGAGAGCAAGCGCTGGTTCGCCGAATACCTCGAGTGGCTGACGACCGACAAGTACGGGATCGACGAGCGCGATACGACCAACAACCACGCGACCTGCTGGGTGATGCAGGTGGCCGCCTTCGCGCAGTACACCGGCAACCAGGCGCTGATCCGTGATGCGCGGACGCGGTTCAAGACCGTGCTGCTGGAGCAGATGGCGGCCGATGGCAGCTTCCCGCGCGAGCTCGGGCGGACCAAACCCTATGGGTACTCGCTCTTCAACCTGGAGGCGATGGCCACCATCGCCCAGATTCTCTCGACTCCGGAGGACGACCTGTGGACGTTCGAGCTGCCAGACGGGCGGGGAATGCGCAAGGCGATGGCCTACATGGTGCCGTACATTCGCGACAAGAAGTCGTGGCCGAAGCCGCCGGACGTGATGTACCACGAGCAGTGGCCGATGCGGCAGGCCAGCCTGCTGTTCGCGGGAGTCGCGCTGAAGCAGCCGGCCTACATCGAGCTGTGGTCGACGCTGCCGGCCGACTCGAGCGTCGAGGAGATCATCCGCAACTTCTTCATCCGCCAGCCGCTGCTCTGGTTCGAGTAGGCGCGGCGATGCTCGCGCTCGCCGCCGTCGCGGCGCTCGCCGGCCCCGCGGCGTTCGAGGCGGCGCAGCCGCCGCGGCCACGACAGCACACCGTGACGAGCCCCGACGGGCATCTCACGTTCGAGCTGCAGGTCAGCGCGGCAGGGGGGATGCGCTACCGCGTCCGGCGGGATGCCGCGCTCGTCCTCGACTGGTCGACGCCGGGGATGATCGTCGACGGCGTGTCGCTCACCGACAACGTGCTGCTCAGCGACGTCATCTCCACGTCCGCGACTGATCTCACCTACCCGACGCGCGGCGTTCATGCGCTGGCGCGCGACCGCAGCAGCAACCTCGCGCTGGCGTTCCAGCACGCGCGGACGCACGTCGACGCGCGTCTCGAGATCCGGGTGTTCGATACCGGCGCAGCCTTCAGGTTCATCGTCCCGGAGCACCCGGACTCCATCGCCCGAACGCCCGACGAGGGGACGACGTTCAAGCTGCCGCCGGGAGCGATGACGTGGTCGCACGATCTGCACGGCCACTACGAAGCGCTCTACGTGAAGCGCGCGATCGAGGACGTCCCGGCCGGCGACTGGGCGGCGCCGCCGCTGACCTACAAGCTGCCGGGCGCCGCCGGCTACGCCTCGATCACCGAGGCCGCGCTCACGAACTATGCCGGCATGGCGCTGCACGCCGACGGCCGCGGCGGGTACGTCGCCCGTCTCGGCCACGCCCACCCGGTCTCGTATCCGTACGCGCTGCGCTACCGCGCCGAAGACGTGCAGCGGCTCGCCCGTCCGGCCGTGGTGACCGGCCGCATCGTCACGCCGTGGCGCGTCGTCCTCGCCGCCCCGGATCTGAATGGGCTCGTCAACAGTGACGTTCTGCACAACCTTGCGCCGGCGCCGGATCCGGCGCTGTTTCCGGAAGGCATCGCCGCGCCATGGGTGCGCCCCGGGCGCGCCGTGTGGCGCTATCTCGACGGCGGCGACAACACCTACGAGGGGCTGAAAGGGTTCACCGAGCGGGCCGCGAAGCTCGGCTACGAGTATCACGTGGTCGAAGGTGTCTGGCGCCAGTGGACGCCGGAGCAGCTGAAGGCGTTCGGCGAGCACGCGCGGCAGCACAAGGTCGGGGTGCTGCTGTGGAAGCACAGCCGCGAGATGCAGACACCGGAGCAGCGCCGGCAGTTCTGGGAGTTGTGCCGCGCCAACGGCATGGCGGGCGCGAAGATCGATTTTCTCGATCACGAAGCGAAAGAGGTGATCGACCTCTACGACGCGATCCTGCGTGAGGCGGCGGAGCATCGCCTGGTGGTGAACGTCCACGGCGCCAACAAGCCGACCGGGATGGATCGCACCTGGCCGAACGAGCTGACGCGCGAAGCGGTGTGGGGCTTCGAGCATCGCGGCGCGGCGCCGTGGGGGCCGCACAACGCGACGCTGCCGTTCACGCGGTACCTCGCGGGGAATGGCGACTACACGCCGACGGTATTCGGCGATCGGCGGCGCGAGACGTCGTGGCCGCATCAGATCGCGACGGCGATCGTGTTCACGTCCACCCTGCTCGTGTTCGGCGGCCACCCGCAGAGTTTTCTCGACAGTCCTGCGGCCGACGTGCTTCGCGCGATCCCCGCCACCTGGGATGAGACGATCGTGCTGCCGCCGAGCGAGATCGGCGAGATCGCGGTGATGGCGCGGCGCGCCGGCCGCGACTGGTTCGTGGCGTCGGTGAACGGCGCCGCCGGGCGCACCGTCCGGGTCGTGCCGCGTTTTCTTGCGCCGGGCCGCTACACGGCGACGATCGTCCGCGACGTGCCGACGGATGCGGCCGCGATGACGGTGGATCGCGTTCCGCTGTCCCCGTCGACGCCGCTGACCTTCGCCGTCCGCCCCGGCGGCGGCTTCGTGGCGCTGATCCGTCCGGAATGAACCCGCGCCGGACGCGGCCGCCGGAATGGTACCCTCGGGCGACCATCTGATGACGATGCCGCCGGTGCGGCTGCTGGAGTGTGTGGATGCCTAACGCTGTCGCCAACCGGATGGCGGTCACGTCATTCGTCGTGCTGTTCTCGATCGTCGGACTGGCGCTCTACGGCCTGCCGTTCTACTACGACTTCATGGTGCGCGAGTTCGGCTGGTCGCGCGCCCAGGTGACGTCCGGCAACGCGATCAGCAAGCTGCTGATCGGTCCCCTGTTCGGCTTCGCCGCCGGATGGATCGTCGATCGTTTCGGTCCGCGCCGCCTGATGATGGCCGGCATCGTGATGGCGGGAGGCGCGCTGATCGGGCTCGCGCACATGACCGCGCTGTGGATGTTCTATCTGTTCTACATCTTCAACGCCCTCGGCTACGTCTGCGGCGGCCCGCTGCCCAACCAGGTGCTGCTGTCGCGGTGGTTCGACAAGGCGCGCGGCAAGGCGATGGGGTTCGCCTACCTCGGCATCGGCATCGGGGGCTTCCTCGTGCTGCGGCTGTCACCCCGTCTGGTGGACGCCCTCGAATGGCGCGGGGCGCTCCAGTTCCTGGGGATCCTGATCATCGTCCTCGCGCTGCCGCTCGCGTACTTCGTCCGCGACGAGCCCGCCTCGTCGGGCCCGGACGGCGCGCGGACCGCCGCCGGCGGGCCGGCGGCGCTCGCGCCGATCTCCGGCTTGTTCCGCGCCCCGGCGTTCTACCTGCTGGCCATCGGGAGCATGTGCTCGATCGGCGCGGTGGGCGGCACCAACCAGCACCTCAAGCTGTTCCTCAGCCTCGACATGAAATACACGCAGGACGCGGCCGCGACGATCACCTCGACGGTGCTCGCCTGCAGCATCGCGGGACGCCTGATCATGGGCTGGCTCGCCGACCGCATGCCGCGCAAGCACGTGATGATCCTCATCTACGTGCTCGTCGCCGGCTCGATCCCGCTGCTGTTCATGGCCGACTCGACGCCGGCGATGTATGCCTTCGCGGTGATCTTCGGCCTCGGCCTGGGCGGCGAGTACATGATCATTCCGCTGATGGCGGCGGAACTGTTCGGCGTGCGCGTGCTGGGCCGGCTGCTCGGCGTGATCCTCACCGCGGACGGCGTCGCCGAGGCCGCCTCGCCGTACTTCATCGGCAGGCTGCGCGACGCCACCGGCAGCTACGATCTCGGATTCACCGTCCTGATCCTGATCGCGCTTGCCGGGACCGTCGCCATCGCGCTGCTGCCCCGCCGCGGCGTCCCGCAGGAACAGGCCCATGTCTGAGCTCAATCGCCGTGAGTTCCTCGCCGCCGCGGCCGCGCTGCCCCACGCGCTCCGTCCGGCCGCCCGAGGCGCGATGAAGATCGGCTACGCCGCGATTACGTGGGGCGGCGACGACGCGCGCGCCATCCGCGAAGTCGCGGAAGCCGGGTTCAGGGGCATCCAGCTGCGCGCCACCGCGTTCGACGCGTGGGGCAGCCGGCCCGCGGACCTGAAGGCGCTGCTCGCGAAACACCGCCTCGCGTTTCCGGTGATGTCGAGCGGCAATCTGAAGTATGCGCCCGAGGAGCGCGGACCGCAGATCGCGCTGCACCTGAAGCACGCCGAGTTCGTGCGCGACGCCGGCGGCGGGTTCCTGCAGGTGATCGACGAAAAGCCGAAGGGCCGGGCGATTGCGCGCGACGATTACCGCCAGCTCGGCGCGATGCTGCGCCGGCTCGGCGATCGCACCGCCGAGATCGGCGTCCCGCTCGTCTATCACCATCACATGAACAGCACCGGCGAAGCGCCCGAGGCGATCGAAGCGATCCTCGAGGACATCCCCGGCCGCTCGGTCGGATTGCTCTTCGACATCGCCCACTACCAGCAGGGCGGCGGCGATCCCGTGGCCTTCATCCGCCGCTTCGGGAAGGCCATCAGGGTCGTCCACCTGAAGGACGTGCGTCCGATCGAAACCGCGCCCGGCTACCAGTGGGTGGAGCTCGGACGCGGCCGGGTGGACGTGAAGGGCTGCGTCGCGGCGCTGAAGGACAATGGATTCGACGGCTGGGCGATCGTCGAGCTCGATCGCGTGGTCGATCCCGGCGGCTCGCCGAAGGCCAGCGCGCTCGCCAACCGCGAGTACGTCACGAAGCAGCTCGGCCTGGCGCTCTGAACCGTCGTTTCATCTGCGCGCGCGATCGGTCCGGCGGAGCGGCGGGCCCACGCTCACGGGCGCAGCCGCGCGTGCGGATCGCGCGCGTGCAGCCGCAGCGTGCCCGAGAGCAGCGCGCCCGGCAGCAGCCGGATGGCGGCATCGCGCAGCCGGATGCGCGTCCGGCTTCTCGTCGTCGTCAGCGCCGCGATGCGCGGCCCGGCGCCGATTACCGCGCGCGTCCGTTGCGATCGGACGTTCTCGTACCGGCGGAGCGCTGCCGCCGCGTCGCCGCGGGCGGCGAGCACGAGGCCCAGGGCCACGGCATCCTCGAGCGCCAGCGCCGCCCCCTGTGCGGTGTGGGGCAGCACGGGATGCGCCGCGTCGCCAAGCAGCGTGACCGGTCCGCTTCCCCACCGATCGATCGGATCCCGGCGGAACAGCGGCTCGAGACGCAGATCCTCCGGCAGCGCCGCGTGTGCAATCCGCGCCGCCGCCGGATCGAGTGCCCCCGTGCACCGGGCCAGCACCTCTCGCGGCGTGGCGCCGTGCGGCACGAGCTCGTCGACGAGCGACAGATACCAGTACACGTCCGTGGCGCTGGCGCGCGCGAACCCCGCTTCGACGCCGTCGCCGAGATAGATCGCGGTGTCGGTGTCTCCGAGCGCCGTCGCCGCCCCCCTGGTGACGCCGCGAAGCGCCTGATATCCCGACCGCGCCGGCGGCGGCTCGGACGGGTGCAGCTGCCGCCGCACGACCGATCCGACTCCGTCTGCGCCGATCAGCACCGCGCCGTCGAGCGTCCGGCCATCGGCGAGTGTGACGGCCGCGCCATCCGCGATGGACGTGAGGCCGCGGACCTCGTGGCCGAGCAGGAGCGACTCCGCCGGCACCGCCGCCAGCAGCGCGCCGTGCAGCGCCGGCCGCAGCGTGACGACCGAACGCGAGTCGGGTGCGGTGGTGCGGAAGTGGATCCGCTTCAGGAGCGCGCCGTCGGCGCGCCGGACGACGAAGGTGTGGACGACGGCGCCGGCCTCGGTCACCGCGTCGGCGAGCCCGAGCTCGCGGAGCGCTTTCAGCGCGTTGGGCGCGAGCGCCAGCGCGAAGCCGAGCTCGCGGGGGCTGTCCGCGCGCTCGAGCACGCGGACGTCCCAGCCGGCGCGCCGCAGCGCCACCGCGGCGGCGAGCCCGCCGATGCCCGCGCCGACGACGAGCGCCGTGCGTTCACGACTCAACGAACCGCGCCGCGCGGGCGCCGTGCACCGGGACGCATCTCGACGATCCCTGAGGTCAGGATACGAGGTACAGGTCGCGGCCGGCGTTCTCGACCACGAGCGTGTCGGGATCGTTGCGCGCCGCGGCGACGTCGACGGAGGCGCAGTCGGCGAACCCGAGATTCACCCGCCGGCAGATGGCTTCCGGAATCCCGGAGGCCAGGGTAATGCGGTAGCGCGGCTCGATCCGGCCGTCCGGTCCGAGGCGGCCGGCATACGTCACGTGGGCGAGGTGCGCGGCGACGCACAGGTTCGCCCGCAGCTCGTCGGATCCTTCCACCATTTCGCAGACCCGTTCGAGCGGCGCGTAGCCGTATTTCTCGATCAGCCGCCCGTGGGTGCTCGAGATGGTCTCGAGCTGCGGCGCGTAGATGATCAGCTCGCCGCCCTCTTCGATGACCGCTCCCAGCTTGTAGCTGGCCTTGCCGCCGACCCACAGCTCGTCGTAGTGCTCGTCGAGCAGCGCGACCACGCGCTTGTACCGGCGGCCCGTGTAGCGGATATGCAGCTGCGCGCTCACCGCCGCCGCCCGGCGGAACGTCTCGCGCAGTCCGCCCGTGAACAGGGCGTGGGTGTGCAGCCCGCCGGCGTCGCGCGTCGACACGGAGGTGAAGCCGATCACCGGCGTCGTGACGCGATCGGCGGCCGCCTCGATCATGCGGCGGGTCGGCGTCTCGACGCGCCCGATGACCCGCTCGATCGTGGCCTGCGCGCCCAGCCAGTGCGTCATGTGGGTCATCTCGGGCCCCGAGACGCCCGGGAAGAAGTACTTGGCGCCGCCGGCGAACCCGGCGACTTCGTGCGGCACGACGGCGCCGAAGACGAGGACGTAGTCGTAGACGCCTGGCGCGAGGCGCGCGTTCAACTCCACCGGCACGTCCACCTTCATGATGCCGCCGGTGAGCGACCAGACCTCGTCGGCGCCGATCGTGCCGAGCGAGGTCAGTTCGGACGGCCGATCCCAGTGATGATCGAAGACGTCGCCGAGCAGCGGCAGATCGGCAGAGGCCGCACCGATCTTCGCCCGCTTCTCGGCATCGGTCATGGGCCCGTGCGTCCCCTGCGCGACGAGCGCGTCGAAGCGCGCCGCGCGGCGCCCGGCCAGCTCCTCCGACACCATCGGGAACAGCAGGTCGGTGTTGTCGTCGCGCGTCTTGTCGGGAATGATCGCCAGCACGCGCGCGCCGGCCGGAACGGGCCGAAGCGCGTCACGCGCGATCTGGCGCAGGTCGGCCGCGCTCAGCACCTTCCGCGCCGGTGTGGCCAGACCGGCGCCGCTCACGCCGTCCTCAGCTTCGCCGGCTCGAGCCGCGGCGCGAGCAGGTGAATGACCGCGAGCGCGATGGCATACAGCGTGCCCCCGACGACGAACATCGGCAGGTAGTAGCTGGGGTCGCGGTTCAGCACGCGGCCGGCGAATTCGGCGATCAGGATGCCGCCGACGCCGCCGGCGAACCCGCCGAATCCCACCACGGTGCCGACGGCGCGCCGCGGAAACATGTCCGACGCGAGCGTGAAGATGTTCGCCGACCACGCCTGATGACAGGCGGTCGCCAGGCCGATCAGCAGCACCGCGGTCCACGCGCTCCTCGTCTGACTGGCGAGAATCACCGAGGGGACGATGGCGGCGACGGCACCGAGCGCCGTCTTGCGCGCGCTGTTCACCGACCAGCCTCGCTTGATCAGCGTCGACGACAGGTAGCCGCCGAGGATCGAGCCGATGTCGGAGATGATGTAGACCGTCGTCAGATACGGAATCAGGGCGACGCCGCGGATGTCGTGCTCCGAGGCAAGGAACTTCGGCAGCCAGAACAGGTAGAACCACCAGACCGGATCGGTCAGCATCTTGCCGAGCGCGAACGCCCACAACTGCCGGTAGCGGAGGACTTCGGCGAGCGGCACCTTGGCACCAACCGCTTCCTCCGCGCCGTCCCTGATGTAGGCGCGCTCGCGCGGCTGCAGCTTCGGATGGGTCTGCACCGGGTGGTAGAACATCATCCACGCCGCCAGCCAGACGAATCCGATCGCGCCCGTGAGAATGAACGCCGCGCGCCACCCCCAGGTCGCCGCGAGCAGCGGAACGGCGATGGGGGCGACGATCGCACCGATGTTGGTGCCGGAATTGAAAATGCCGGTGGCGAACGCCCGTTCGCTCTTCGGGAACCATTCGGCGACCGTCTTGATCGACGCCGGGAAGTTCGCCGCCTCGCCCACCCCGAGCAGGAAGCGCGCGAAGCCGAAGCCGATCGCCGTGTTCGCCAGCGCGGTGCCCATGCCCGCCAGCGACCACCACGCCACCGCGATCGTCAGCCCCAGCTTGGTGCCGATCCGATCGAGGATGCCGCCCCACACCAGCATCATCGCCGCGTACGACACCTGGAAGGCGATGACGATGCGGCCGTAGTCGAGCTCCGACCAGCCAATCTCCCGCTGCAGGTCCGGCGCGAGAATGCCGAGGACCTGTCGATCGATGTAGTTGATCGTGGTGCAGAAGAACAGCAGCGCGCAGATCACCCACCGCCAGCGGCCGACACGGCTGCCGAGGGTGGGGACGTCGACGCGAGCAGCGGCGGGTGTGGCCATGCGGTTGCGATCCTCAGATAGTGGGGTTGCGCCGGTGGATGGCGAACTCGCGGAAGCCCAGACGCTCCGCCGCCGTCTCGCGGCCGGAACAGACCGCGAGAACTTCGTCGAAGAGCCGCTCCGCCGCGCGATCGAGCGTCTCCCGGTTGTCGAGCACGCCGCTGACGTCGAGGTCGATGTTGTCGGCCATCGACGCGGCGGTCCGCGCGTTGCCGGTGATCTTTATCACGGGCGCAATCGGATTGCCCGTCGGCGTGCCGAGGCCGGTCGTGAACACCACCGCCTGAGCGCCGCCGCCCACCATGCCGGTGACCGCCTCGACGTCGAGGCCGGGCGTGTCCATCACCGTGAGGCCCGGACGCGTGATCGGCGCCGCGTAGCCGACGACGTCGGTCAGGGGGGTGCGCTCGCCGCCCTTGTGGGTCGCGCCGAGCGACTTCTCTTCGATCGTCGTCAGGCCGCCGCGGATGTTGCCCGGCGAGGGCTGCGTGCCGCGGATGTCGAGGCCGAGCGCAATCGCCTCCGACTCCACCCGGTTGATGACGCGAAGCAGACGCACCGCGGTGTCGGCCTGCGGCGCGCGCGCCGCCAGCAGGTGCTCGGCCCCCATGATTTCCGCGATCTCGCCGAGCACGGCGGCGCCGCCGAGATCGACCAGGCGGTCGGCAACCCGGCCGAGCGCGGGATTCGACGCCAGGCCCGACGTGTAGTCGGACCCGCCGCACTTGACGCACAGAATCAACTCCGAGATGTCGCAGGTCTCGCGCGGCGCCCGCGCGAGCTCCGCCGCGTGCTCGCGCGCGACGGCGATGCCGCGCTCGGTCGTCCGCACCGTGCCGCCTTCACTCTGGATCGCGATGATCTGCGCCGGCTTGCCGGCCCGGCGCGCCGCCTCGGCGAGCTGCTGCGCGACCACCTGCTCGCAGCCGAGCGCGATGACCAGCACCGCGCCGACGTTGGGATGCCGGCAATACGCCGCCAGCGTCTCGTGCGTCGTGTGCATGTCCGGACCCAGCTGCCCGCAGCCCGCGGTATGCGGAAGCGCCGTTCCGATCGGCGCCACCGCGGCGGCGACACGCTCGGCGACGACCGACGAGCAGATCACGGTCGGCACGACCAGCAGGTGGTTGCGGACGCCGACGCGGCCGTCGGGGCGGCGGTAGCCCTGGAAGGTGATGCCCGGGCGTTCGGTCACGGATTCCCCTTCTGGTCGGGCGGCTCGGCAATCCGGCCGTCCGTTCCGATCGAGCTGTGCCGTCCCAGATCCCCGCGGCCGCGCGCGCTCGACACGTTGTGCGTGTGGACGTGCGCGCCCGGCGGAATGTCGCTGGTCGCGCGGCCGATCGGGCTGCCGTATTTCATCACCTCGGCGCCGGCGCGGATCGCTCGCACCGCGATCTTGTGCCCGCGCGGGATCGGCTCGCGCACGGTGAGCGACCCCACGGCCGCCAGGACCTGCCCGACCTCGAGCGCCTCGAGCGCGGTCGCGACGTTGTCCGCGTCGCTGATCACGATCACGGGACTCGGAGATCGCAGGTCGGACGTCACTGGTTCACTCCACTCGCCAGGAAGCCCCCGTCGACCACGAGCAGCTGGCCGGTCACGAAGCTCGCGGCGTCGGACGCGAGATACACGGCGGCGCCGATCAGCTCCTCGAGCCGGCCGAACCGTTTCATCGGGGTCCGCATCAGGAACTCCTGGCCGCGCGGACCGTCGAGCAGCTGGGCGTTCAAGTCGGTCTTGAACACGCCTGGGGCGATCGCATTGACGGTCACGCCGAAGGGAGCCCACTCGACGGCCAGCGCGCGCGTGAGGCCGGCGACCGCGGACTTGGACGCGGTGTACGCGCTCACCTCCTGCAGGCCGACGAACGAGGACAACGAGGCGATGCCGATCAGCCGTCCGCGCTTCCGCGCGATCATCCCCGGCGCAAACGCCTTGTAGGTGCGCAGCGTGCCCATCAGGTTGACGTCGACGATCCGCTGCCACTCCGCCGTGTCCATCGACAGCGTCGGCGCGCGTCTGGTGATCCCCGCGCAGCTCAGGACGATCTCGGCGGGCCCGAGCGACGACTCGACCGCCGCGCGCAGCGAGGCGAGCGACGCTTCGTCGGCGACGTCGGACGCGAACCGCACCGTCCGCCGCCCCCGCCCCTCAATCTCCCGCGCCACCTCGTCGACCAGATTCTCGCGCCGCGCCGTCGCGACGACGTTGGCGCCGGCATCGGCGAGCCCGAGCGCCAGCACGCGCCCAATCCCGCTCGTGCCGCCGACGACCACCGCGGTCTTGCCGCTCAGATCGAACAAAGACGTCATTCCGCGCAATTATAGTTCCCGGGCCGACGCCGCGGATCTCGACCAGTACCAGTAGAACGGCAGCCCGGCGAGCATCAGACCGACGCCGGCCATGGCGCGTCCCGGCGTGGCCATGAACGTGTTGACGATCAGCCAGCCGGCGACGACGAGAAACAGGATCGGCACCACCGGATAGCCCACGGTGCGGTACGAACGCTCCGCGTCCGGCATTCGCCGCCTGAACAGGAACACCGAGGCCGTGGCCAGCGCGACGAAGATCAACACGGCGAAGATCGCGTAGTCGGTCAGCACGTCGTACGATCCGGTGAAGACCAGGCCGATCCCCCATGCCCCCTGCGCGAGCAGCGCGCGCACCGGCACGCGCGTCCCGGGGCTCACGCGCGCCAGCGCGGCGAAGAACACGCCGTCGGCCGCCATCGCATACGGCACGCGCGCCGATGCCATCGTCGTCACCAGCAGCGCACCGAAGACCGACATCGCCAGCGCCGCGGCCATGACGCCGCTGGCGCCGGAACCAAGGAATCTGGACACCGCTTCGGTCGCCACCGCCGACGACTCCGGAACGCTGGCGATCTGTTCCGGCGTGAGCACGTAGAAGTAGGCCGCGTTGGCGAACAGATACAACGCCATCAGGATGCCGATGCCGCCGATCAGCGCGATCGGCAGATTGCGGCGCGGGTTGTCCACTTCGCCCGAGAGAAAAGTCAGCTCGTTCCAGCCGTTGTACGCCCACATCGCGCCGAGCATCGCCGCCCCGAATCCGGCGAATCCGCCCCGGGCGCTGGCCAGCACGCCTTCGCAGGCGCCCGCCCCGGCCGACATCGCAAAGTGGCCGCTGCTGCCCTGCGCCAGGAGCAGCGACGCCGCACCGACCCCGGCGACCAGCGCGACCTTGAGGATCGCCATCACCGTCGCGACCCGCCCGCCGACGGTGACCGCGGCGCAGTTGACCAGCGTGACGAGCGCGATCGCCGCGGCCGCGACCACGGGCAGGCCGAGCGGCGTCGCCGCGAGGGCGCCGCCACCCGCGATGTTGAGGAAGATCGCGAACCCCGCGGCAAGGCCTGCCATGCCGCCCGTGCTCGCGACGAAGAATCGCGTCCAGCCGTAGAGAAACGCCAGCGGGCGGCCGTACCCGTCGCGGATGAAGACGTACTCGCCGCCGGCGCGCGGCATCAGTACCGCCAGTTCGGCGTACGTCAACGCACCGGCAAGGCTCAGCAGACCCGCCACCGACCACGCCGCCAGCACCATCCACGGCGTGTCGACGTTGCAGGTCATCACTCGCGCCTTGAGGAAGACGCCGGTGCCGATCACGCCGCCGACGACGATCGACGTCGCCGCGAGCAGGCCGAGGCCGCGGACGAGCGTGACGGCGCCCGCCGGAGCCTCGGATTCGACGCGCGTCACCGGGCCGAGCCCGGTTCGATTACGTCCACCACGCCGACGTCGATGAACTGCCCGCCGCGGTTCTGATGCGCGTGCACCGCGAGCACGTTGCGTCCGGCGCGCAGCGCGGCGCGCGCGGGGCCCGTCAGCGGCACGTAGGCGAACCCCGCATTCGCGCCCGGCATCTCGGCGACCAGCACGCCGTTCAGATAGACCCGCACGTCGTCGTCGTGAAAGACGCGGAGGTGCGGCGCCGTGAGCGTTCCCGGCGGGACGTCGATCGCGCGGCGAAGCCAGATGTCCGGCGTGCGCCACTCCGTGCCGACGCGGGCGAAACGCGTGTCGCGGGCGCCGAAGCCGCCGGGCCCGGAGCGCCAGGCGCTGTCGTCGAACGCCGCGTCGAACCAGGTGTTCGGCGGCGTGTCGGTCGTGTACCGCCAGGTCTGCGGCTCGCGATCCGATGCGGCGACGAGGTGCACGATGCGCGGAGGCGGGGCGAACATCCGCCGGTTCGCCGCAATCGACTCGGGCGAGAGCTTCACGACGGCGCGGTCGTACGTCATCACGCCGTTCACTTCAATCTCGACGTCGGTGGTCTGCGTGTAGATCGCCGATGTCAGCCCGTCTCCGGCGTGCAGGCGCAGCTGCGCGAGCAGATCCCGGTATGCGTTGTTGAGGTCGGGCTGCGTCGTGTAGCTGCGGTAGCCCCAGTTGCCGCGATCCAGCCAGGTGTGTCCCTCGAGCGGCAGGCCGAGGCCGCCGAACTCGCCGAGGACCGCGGCGCGCGCCGGCTCGAGCGGCGGCATCGCCGGTCCGGGATACGCGTGGAGGTCCGCGACGTCGCCGACCTTCATGTCGGTCCAGCCGCTGGTGTTGTTCACGATCCGCGACGGATCGTACGACTTCAGCCAGCTCACGTACTTCTCGGTCGCGTGCTGACCCCAGCCTTCGTTGAACGGCACCCACATGACGATCGACGGATGATTGCGGAGCGCGTCGACCATCGCGGTCAGCTCGCGGGCGAAATTGGCCTCCGCTTCCGGCCCCTTGTTGTTCGCGCTGGGCATGTCCTGCCAGACCAGCATGCCGAGTCGATCCGCGTGGTAGTACCAGCGCGCCGGCTCCACTTTGACGTGCTTGCGGATCAGGTTGTAGCCGAGCTCGCGCGTCTTCTGAATGTCGAAGGCGAGCGCGTCGTCCGTCGGCGCGGTATACAGGCCGTCCGGCCACCACCCCTGGTCGAGCAGGCCGAACTGGAAGATCGGCTCGCCGTTGAGATACAGCCGCGGCACTCCCCTGGCGTCGCGGCGGACCGCCGTCGAGCGCATCCCGAAATAGCTTTCGACGACGTCGCCCGAGTCGAGCCGGACGCGCAGGTTGTAGAGAAACGGATCGGCCGGAGACCAGCGCCGCGCCTTCGGCATGGCGATCGTCGCGGTCGGTCCGTCGCCGCGCCCGATCTCGCGCGTTCCGTCCAGCACCGTGACCGTGATTCTTCCGCCGCTGCGCCCCTCGGTGCCGACCGAGACCCGCACGAGGCCGCGATCGAGATCCGGATCGATCCGCAGCCCGCGAACGTGCCACGTCGGGACGGTTTCCATCCAGACGGTCTGCCAGATGCCGGTGACCGCGGTGTAGTAGATCCCGCGCGGCCGGCGTACCTGCTTACCGCGCGGCTGCTCGCCGTCGTCGGTGGGATCCCGCACCGCGACGACGAGTTCCTGCTGGGGTCCGGCGACCAGGCGATCGGTGATGTCGAGCGTGAAGGGATCGAAGCCGCCGCGGTGCACGCCGGCGGAGGTGCCGTTGACGTACACCGCCGCCTCCCAGTCGACGGCGCCGAAGTTCAACAGCAGACGATGCCCGGTCGGCAGCGACGGCGTCGGAAAGGTGCGCCGGTACCAGAGGCGCTGCGAGGGCGCGACCCACACCCCGGCGCCGCTCAACTGCGATTCGATCGGGAACGGCACGAGGATCTTGCCGCCGAACGCCGTCGGGCGGGGCGCGTCGCCATCCGTGATGGCGTAGCTCCACTGGCCGTTGAGATTCACCCAGTTGGCGCGCGCCAGCTGCGGCCGCGGATATTCGGGCAGGACGCGATCCGGCGTGACCTGCGCCGCCCACTTCGTCTGCAGTCGTGTCGCGGGCACCGGCGAGGCCGGCGGCGCGGGCGGTGGTTGCTGCGGGGCCAGCAGGGCCAGGACCCACAGGACGAGCGGCAGCTGTATGCGCATGATTGAGCCCGGCCAAAGCATAATCTTGTTCGTGGCGCTTTACATCGGATTCGACTCGAGCACCCAGAGCCTCACCGCGACCGTCATCGAGACGGAAGCCCGGGAGGCCGCACACGGACAGCGGACGGCGGCAGGCGGAACGCGCCGCGTGGTCGCCGAGCACGTCGTCGTCTTCGACGAGGCCCTGCCGGAGTTCGGGACCACCCGAGGCGTGCACACGTCGGCGGACGGGCGTACGGTCACGGCACCGCCGGCGATGTGGGTGGCGGCGCTGGACGTGGTGCTCGGGAGACTGCGGGACGCCGGGATCGATCTCGCCGATGTCCGCGCCGTCTCGGGCTCCGCGCAGCAGCATGGCAGCGTCTATCTGAACGGGGATGCCCCCGCCGCGCTCGCCAGCCTCGATCCCGCCGGCCCACTGGCGCCGCAGCTCGCACGCATTTTCTCGCGCGGGGAATCTCCGGTGTGGCTCGACTGCAGCACGACCGGCGACTGCGACGCCCTGACCCAGGCGGTCGGCGGAGCCGACGGGCTCGCGCTGATGACCGGGTCGCGCGCCTACGAGCGATTCACGGCGGCCCAGATTCACAAGTTCGCGAGGACGGAACCGCAGCGCTACGCCGCGACCGCACGCATCCATCTGGTGAGCTCGTTCATGGCCTCGGTGCTGTGTGGAGCGGACGCGCCGATCGATCCCGGCGACGCGTCGGGCATGAATCTCATGCACCTCGCCATCTCGGAGTGGTGGCTGCGGGCGGTCGAGGCCACCGCGCCGGATCTGCTCCGGCGGCTGCCACGCATCGAGGCGTCGTGGTCGATCGCCGGCCCGATCGCCCCCTACTTCCGCCGCCGGTTCGGGTTCGGTGACGCCAAAGTGGTGACGTGGTCCGGCGACAACCCGTGCGCGCTGGTCGGCCTCGGCTTGATCGAGCCGGGGACGCTGGGCATCTCGCTCGGCACCAGCGACACGGTCTTTGCGGTCAAGTGGCGATCCGATCCCGATCCCTCGGGCTCGGGCCATGTCTTCGCGTCGCCGGCCGGCGGCTACATGGCGCTCACGTGCTTCGCGAACGGATCGCTGGCGCGCGAGCGCGTGCGCGATGCCTACGGCCTGGACTGGGAGGGATTCTCGCGCCTGCTCGCGTCGACGCCGCCCGGCAACGGCGGCGGGCTGATGGTGCCGTGGTTCGTGCCGGAGATCACGCCGACGGTGGCGGTCGACGGACCGGTGCGCCAGGATCTGGATCCGGCCGATGCCGCGCGCAACGTCCGGGGCGTCGTCGAAGGGCAGGCGATGGCGATGCGGCTGCACTCTCGGTGGTTCGCGCCGGCGGTCGAGACGATCCGGGTCACCGGCGGCGCCGCGGCGAATACCGCGATCCTGCAGGTGCTCGCGGACGTGTTCGACGCCGAGGTCGTGCAGATCGCGCCGCCCAATGCGGCGTCGCTGGGCGCCGCGCTCCGCGCGTTCCATGCCGACTGCCGCGCGACGATGACCTGGAGCGAGGCCATCGCCGGGTTTACCGATCCGATCCCGGGCGCCGGCGCGCGGCCGCGCCGGGAGGCGGCGGCCGCCTGCGCGGCGCTCCTCCCCCGGTATGCAGCGCTCATGGAATCGGCGCGCTAAGTGGTAAGCTGGCCGCCAACGCCATGTTGAACGACACGCTCTATCGGGTCCGCAGGATCGAGGGACTCCAGAATCTGCAGAAGCGCGGCGAAGGGGGAGCGCGCGAGCTGACGAGCTCGCGGCTGCGGCTGGCCGCGGGTGCGACGCACAAGTATCAGATCGCGGGCGAAGAGACCGTCATCGTCCTCCAGGAAGGGAAAGGCACGTTCGCCACCGCCGACGGGACCTGGACGTTATCGCGTTCGAATGTGTTCGACGAGCGTGCCAGCGCCGTGTACCTGCCGCCGGCGACACCGCTGACGGTCACCGCGGAGACGCCGCTCGAAGCCATCGTCGTCTCGACTCCGGCGCCGGCCGGCGGGCACGCCGTGGCGATCGGGCCGGACGGCGTCGAGGTCAACGCGCGCGGCAAAGGGAACTACGGCCGCGAGGTGCACAACATCTTCGTGACCGATCCGCACGCCCGCCGCATCATGGTCGGCGAGACGATCAACCCGCCGGGCAACTGGAGCAGCTATCCGCCGCACAAGCATGACGGCAAGGACGGCGAGCCGGTGCTCGAGGAGGTCTACTACTACCGCATCTCCCCGCCGCAGGGCTTCGGGCAGCAGATGCTCTACACCAGCGACGGGGAGTGCGCTACGCACACGGTGCGCGACGGCGACGCGGTGCTGCTGCCCTACGGCTACCACCCGGTCTCGGCGCCGCCGGGGTACAAGGTGTACTACCTGTGGGCGATGGCCGGCGCCGAGCGCAAGCTCGCGCTGCACGAGGACCCCGCACACAAGTGGATTCACAATACGTGAGCCGCTTCGCGTGACACGCCAGGAGACCGCGCAACAGATCCAGCAGCTCGGCGTCGTCGCCGTCATCCGCATGAAGGACGCGGCGAAGCTGCGGCGCGTCGTCGACGCCATCGCGGAAGGCGGCGTCCGGGCGATCGAAGTGACGATGACGGTGCCGGGGGCGGTGGAGCTGATCGCGACCCTGGCGCGATCGCTTCCGGCGGAGATCCTGCTCGGCGCCGGCACGGTGACGGACGGCGCCACGGCGGCGGCGGTGATCGACGCCGGCGCGCGCTACGTCGTCAGCCCGGTCTTCCGCCGCGAGGTCATCGCGGCATGCCACCAGCGCGACGTCGCGGTCGCGCCGGGATGCTTCACGCCGACCGAGATCCTCGACGCGCACGACGCCGGGGCGGACCTGATCAAGGTGTTTCCCGCGACCGCGCTCGGGCCGCAGTTCATCAAGGACGTGCGCGCGCCGCTGCCGCAGGTGCGGCTGATGCCGACCGGCGGCGTCTCGCTGGACAACGCCGGCGACTGGATCCGCGCCGGCGCCGTGGCCGTCGGCGTGGGATCCGCTCTGCTCGACACCAGGGCGGTGGAGGAAGGGCGCTTCGACGTCCTGACCGCCAACGCGCGGCGCATCGTCGCCAGCGTCGCCTCCGCACGATGAGCATGCCTGCACGCGTCGTCTGCTTCGGCGAGATCATGCTGCGCCTCAGCCCGCCGGGATTCGAGCGGCTGCTGCAGTCGCCGGTGCTGTGCGCGACGTTCGGCGGCGGCGAAGCCAATGTCGCCGTCAGCCTGGCGCAACTCGGTCTCGACAGCCATTACGTGACGCGGCTGCCGTCGCACGCCATCGGCGATGCGGCGATCCGCGCGCTGCGCGCCGAAGGGGTCAACACGGCGCACGTGCTCCGCGGCGGGAGCCGCGTCGGGATCTACTTCGCCGAGACCGGCGCGAGCCAGCGCGCGTCGACGGTCATCTACGACCGCGCCAACTCCTCGATCAGCGAGATGGCAGCCGACGCGGTCGACTGGAATGCGGTCATGGCCGGCGCAGCCTGGTTCCACGTCACCGGCATCACCCCGGCGCTGGGCGACAAGGCGGCGGCGGCGACCAGGGCGGCCGTCGAAGCGGCGCGCCGCGCCGGGGCGCGCGTCAGTGTCGATCTCAACTACCGCAAGAAGCTGTGGACCCAGACCCAGGCCCAGGCGGTGATGCGCCCGCTGATGCGCGACGTCGACGTCGTCATCGCCAACGAAGAAGACCTGCAATCGGTGCTCGGCGTGCAGGTCGCGGGGGCCGACGTGACCGGCGCGACGCTCGACGTGACGGCCTATCGGGACGCTGCCGAGTCGGTGACGAAGGACCTCGGCCCGTCGCTCGTCGCCATCACGCTGCGCGAGAGCCACTCGGCCAGCGACAACGGCTGGAGCGCGGTGCTGTGGGACGGCGCGTCCGGCACGCTGCATCGCAGCCAGCACTACGCGGTGCGGCTGGTGGATCGGATCGGCGGCGGCGACAGCTTCGCCGCGGGGCTGATCTACGGGATGGTGACGGGCCGCAGCCACGACGAGGCGCTGAAGTTCGCGGTCGCCGCCAGCGCGCTCAAGCAGACGATTCCCGGCGACTTCAACCGCGTGACCGTCGCCGAGATCGACGCGCTCGCCAAAGGCGACGCATCGGGCAGAGTTCAGCGGTGACGTCGAGCTGAACGCCGAACGGTGACTATCTGACGAAGATGTTCGGCATGAGCGCCAGCGGCTCGCCGCGCCGGAACACCTGCAAGGGCGCCGCGAGCGCCTGGACCACTTTCGGATTGCCGATCCCGAGCATCGACGCGATCCGCGTCATGCCCTCGGACGCGCCCAGCGGATCGCGCATCAGGTCGTAGAACGTCTTCTTCGGGGGATAGATCACGAGCTCGACTTCGGCGTCCTGCGCGATCTTGGCGCGCTGCTTGGCGAGCGCGATGGCGCGCTCGAGTCCGCCCAGCTCGTCGACCAGCCCGATCTCCTTGGCCTGACGGCCGGTCCAGACGCGCCCCTGCCCAATCGCGTCGATCTTCTCCGGCGTCGTGTTGCGCCCCTGCGCCGCCTTCTCGACGAACGTGTCGTAGGTGGCCTGCATGTTCTCGAGCATGCGGGCGCGCTCCTCCGGCGAGAACGGCCGGATCGGCGAGTACATCTCGGCATAGCGGCCGCGCGAGACCGGCTCCAGGTTGACGCCGATCTTCTGCAGCGTGCCGTTGATCACGAACTTGGTCAGCACGACGCCGATCGATCCGGTGAGCGTGGACGGCTCGGCGACGATCGCGTGCGCCGGCATGGCGATGTAGTAGCCGCCCGAGGCGGCGACGTCGGACATCGACGCGATGACCGGCTTCTGGTTCCTGGTCAGCACCACCTCGCGCCAGATCACGTCCGAGGCGATGGCGGATCCGCCCGGGCTGTCGATGCGGAGGACGATGGCCTTGATCGCCGCGTCGGCGCGCGCCTTGCGGAGGTACTCGACCATGGTGTCGGAGCCGACCACCGCGCCGGCCGGCGAATCGTAGCTGCTCTTGCCCGACGCGATGATGCCGGCGGCATGGATGACGGCGACGCGAGGCCCGCGATTCAGCCCCAGGCCGCCGGCACTCACGCCGCGGTATTCGTTCATGTCCAGGTAGCGGACCTTGCCCGACGCGAGCTTCACCTTGTCGTCCAGCTCGTCTTCATAGGCGAGGTCGTCGATCAATCCGGCGCGCAGCGCGTCTTCCGGCAGGAACGGGCCGTGATCGATCAGCGAGCGCACCTCCGCCTCGCTCTTGCGCCGCCCTTCCGCGATGCCGCGCACCAGCTGTTCGTAGAGGTCGGTGTTCAGCGACACCGCCATCTCGCGGTGCGCCGGCGTCATGGTCTTCTCGGTGAAGGTGTTGGCGGCGGTCTTGTACTCGCCGATGTGGAGCGCGTCGGGAAACGCGCCGATCTTGTCGAGCATGCCGCGGAGGAACAGCTCGTAGCTCGCCATCCCGGTCAGGTCGAGCGACGAGGCGGGCATCAGGAACACCTTGTCGCATGCCGAGGCGAGGTAGAACTCCTGCTCGCCGCCGAACTCGAGATAGGCGACGATCGGCTTTCCGGAGCGGCGGAAGTCGCCGATCGCGTCGCGCACCTCCTGCACTTTCCCCCACATCGCGGCGGGCCCGGTCGGCTTGAGGATCACGCTGGTGATGCGCGAGTCGGCCTTGGCCTTGCGCAGCATCTCGACCACGCTCCGCACCGTCGGGGCCGACTCCAAGAACGGCCCGAAGACGCCCCCCGGCTCCATCTCGGCGAGGTCGCCGCCGATGCGCAGCACCAGCGTCGATCCGGCGGCGACCCGCGGCTCCCGCCCGACCGCGGACACGAGCAGCAGCATGCCGGCCGCCGAAATGAACACCGCGATGCCGATCAGTGCGATGACGATCCAGACGCCACGTCGTGCAGCCATCCTTCTATTGTAGGCCGGGTCTCGCGGCGCTCCGGCCCGGCTATACTGCCTGCCGTGAAAAGACTGGCGGTTTTCGTCACGGCGCTCGCGGCGGGCGTCGTCCTCTTCGCGCAGACGCTCGCGCCCGAACGGCTGACGCGCATCGACCGGTTCTTCCAGGACCAGGTGGACCAGGAGCGAATCGGCGGCGCCGTCGCCCTGGTCCTGCAGGACGGCAAGCCGGTTTACGAGAAGGCCTTCGGCTGGGCCGACAAGGAATCCGGCCGGAAGATGACCGTGGACGCGATCTTCCGCATCGCCTCGCAGTCGAAGGCGATTACCAGCGCGGTGATTCTCTCGCTGATGGAGGAGGGGCGGCTGGCGCTGACGGATCCGGTCGGCCGCTACATCCAGAGCTTCGCCGGCACCACGGTTGCGGTCAGGAACGGCGATCAGATCGCAATCGTGCCGGCGCGGCGGGCGATCACGATCCGCGACCTGCTCACGCACACCGCCGGCATCTCGTACGGCGAGGACCCGCGCATCGCCGATCGCTACAAGGCGAAGAACCTCGGGGCGGTGACCGGCCGCGGCTGGTATACGGCGGACAAGGACGAGCCGATCTGCGACACCATGGAACGGCTCGGCACGCTGCCCTTCATGTCGCATCCCGGCGACGCCTACGTCTACGGGTACAACACCGACGTGCTCGGCTGCGTGGCCGAGAAGGCGTCGGGCCAGCCGCTCGACGAATTGATCCGGACGCGAATCACCGGTCCGCTCGGCATGAAGGACACGATGTTCTACCTGCCGGCAGCCGGGCGCGATCGGCTGGTGACGGTCTACGCGAGCAGCAGCGAGACGAACGGGCGGATCGTCCGGGCGCCGGACGGCGCGCTCGGCCAGGGGCACTACGTCGAAGGCCCGCGCCGCAGCTTCTCGGGGGGCGCCGGACTGCTGTCGACCGCGCGCGACTACGCGCGCTTCCTGGAAGCGATCCGCCGCGGCGGCGAGATCGACGGCGTCCGCATCCTCTCACCTCGCGCCGTGGAGCTGATGACCACGAACCAGAGCGGCACGCTGCACTCCGACGCCGGCCTCGGCTACGGCTACGGCTTCCAGACCACCGATCGCTACGGCGCGAACGGCCTCGACTCGGTGGGGGCGTTCGGGTGGGGCGGCGCGTACGGGTCGATCTACCGCGTCGATCCCAGGTCGCGGCTCGTGCTGGTGTTGATGCTCAATCAGATGCCCAACGCGAGCGTCGCCCGCGACAGGTTCGGGACGCTGGTCTATCAGGCGCTGCGGTGAGGCGCGCGCCTGCCGGTCACCGCTTGCGTCCGATGGCGAACTGATCGCCGGTGCGGACCACGCGCGGGCCGTTGAAGACGACCTCGACCACTTTCTCGCTCTGCACCATCCGCTGCTGCTCGTCGGTCAGCCGGGCGACGATCGTCTTGCTCCTGGCATCGACGATTTCGCCGGTGGACGGCCACACGTGCCGTCCGTCCAGGCTCCAGGTGATCCAGCCCGGCTGATCGCGCACCTTGATCGTCGCGGTCTGCTTCGGCACCGCGGCCGTCAGGTCGAACACGTGCACGGCGCTGTTGTGGCCATCCGACAGCCACAACTCTTTCTCGTCGGGCGACAGCGCGATGCCGTGGCTCGGGCAGCCGTGCCGCTTCACCGGCCCCTTCTCGAACCCCTGCACCTCGACGTGCTGCAGCACCTTGCCGGTGCGCAGGTCGCCCACCTCGAAGCCCAGGAGATCGTTGACGTTCACGTAGGCACGGGTCTGCGCGCCGTTGATCGTGAACGGGCGAACCATGCTGGCGAACGGACCGATCTCCTGCACGACCCGGTGCGTGGCCGGGTCGGCCACCTTCAGCATCGGCGACTTGAGGCCGGCGAGATACACCCGCCTGCCGTCGGGACCGTAGATCGTGTTGTGCGCGCCGGAATTGGTCGTCACGGCGGCGAGAATCTCGCCGCTGATGCCGTCGACGACGTTCCACTGCGGCCCTTCGAGCGTCGGCACGTAGAGGATCCTGCCGTCCGGCGAGACGGCGAGCCGATCGGCGCCGCCGGGCATCTCCTTGTCCCACAGCTTCTTGTCGGTGGCGAGATCGAACGCCATCAGCCGGCGGATGGTGGTGACGTAGAGGCGTCCCGTCGCCGCGCTTGCGGCGATCCCCTTGACGTTCTCCGGCGCGGCGCCGTCCGGCACCTGCTGCGTCGGGATGCGGCGCACGAAACGGTATCCGGCGGCGATGTCGTAGACGAGCACGCCGACCCCGCCGTACTCGACGTAATTCCGGATGCCGGGCTCGGCGACGTAGAGGAAGTGGCGATCCGCCGCACCGCGCGCGACGGGGGCGATGGCCGCACCGGCGGCGAGGAGCGCGGCGACTGCGAGCGACCGTCGGAGGCTGTCTGGCATGATCCCCTCACTCGGACTGGATCGGTTCGGCGTGGGTTTCCGTCGCCGCGTGCGGCAGCCGCTGCAGGAGCCGGGCGCAGGCGTTCCAGCGAAGCACCGCATCGTCGTTGTGCGCCGGCTTGAGCGCTTCGGCGCGTTCGAAGCAGGCGAGCGCGTCGTGCAGCCAGCCGACCGCCGAGGCGGACGAATGGAACGAATCGCGCTGCAGCGCCGCCTTGGCGCGCCGCTCGTGGATGATCCCGCCGTAGTACTCGCGCTCGTACGGATCGGTGAGGCGGCGGGCCAGCTCCTCGGCGCGCGCGGCAAGGCCGTGCGAGCCGTGATGCGGGAACTCGTCGGTGAGCGCGAGGATCATCGTGACCAGCGCCTCCTGGTTCTCCGGCTCGATCTGCAGCACGTCGAGGCAGATGCTCTCCGCCTCCCCTGGCTCGTTCAGCAGGCGGTAGCGCTCGGCCTTGGCGAGCGCGGCGGGAATCGCGTCCCTCGAGATCGGCTTCGGCTGGAACATGGGGACCTCACGACTTGAAGACGCGGAGCAACCGCGTGAGCGGATCGTAGAAGCGGTCCACCACCCGCTCCTTCAACGGGATGATGGCATTCTCGGTGATCGTGATGTGCTCCGGACAGACTTTCGTGCAGCAGCGCGTGATATTGCACAGCCCGACGCCATGGCGCTCCCGCAGCTCGGGCACGCGGTCGGCGGCGTCCAGGGGGTTCATTTCCAGCGCCGCGGTGTAGGCCAGGAACCGCGGGCCGATGAACTCGTCGTGCATCTTGTGGTCGCGCAGGATGTGGCAGACGTCCTGACAGAGGAAGCACTCGATGCACTTGCGGAACTCCTGCACGCGATCGACGTCTTTCTGCCGCATCCGCCAGGTGCCGTCCGGGGCGTCCGCCGGCCTCGCCGTGAACGGCGTAATGGCCTTCTTCACGCGGAAGTTCCACGACACGTCGGTGACCAGGTCCTTCAGCAGCGGAAACGCCCGCATCGGCTCGACCGTGACGGGCGCGAGCAGATCGAGCGAGTTCAGCCGCGTCATGCACATCAGCCGCGGATTGCCGTTGATCTCCGCGGAACAGGATCCGCACTTCCCTGCCTTGCAGTTCCAGCGGACCGCGAGATCGGGCGCTTGCGCCGCCTGGATCTGATGAATGGCGTCGAGCACCACCATCCCCGGCACCACGTCGACCGAATAGTCCTGGTAATGACCGCCGGCATCGTCGCTGCGCCAGACCTTGAACGTCGCCCTGGTCATGCCTTCTGGTCCTCGATGATCTGTTTCAGCCTGCGTGGCTCGCTCGCGACGCTCGCTCGCACGCTCAACGTCCTGTGGCCGCGGGTCACGATTTCTGGTCCTCGATGATCTGTTGCAGCTCCGCGGGCATCGGCGGCAGCGGCACGCGCCGCACCTCCATCGTACCGTCGGGACGCTGCACGGTGACGATGTTGAACGCCGCGTACTCGGGATTCTTGTCGGGGAAGTCGTCGCGGAAGTGCCCGCCCCGGCTTTCCTTCCGTTCGAGCGCCGATCGCGTGATCGCCTCCGACACCGTCAGCAGATTCTTCAGGTCGATCGCCGTATGCCAGCCCGGGTTGTACTCGCGGTGGCCGGTGATGCCGGCGCGCGCCGCCCGCGCGGTCAACCGGGTCAGCTCCTCCAGCGCCTGCTGCATCTCCCCCTCGGTCCGGACGATGCCGACGAGCGACTGCATCATTTCTTGAAGCGCCGCCTGAACCGTGTAGGGATTCTCGCTCGACGCGGACCGATCGAAGGGCTGCAGCGCCTCGTCGATGGCGCGCTGGACCTGCGCGGTGTCGACGCCGCGGCGCGGGTTCTGCCTGGCGAACTGCGCCGCGTATTCACCGGCGCGCTTGCCGAACACCAGCAGGTCCGACAGCGAGTTGCCGCCCAGCCGGTTGGCGCCGTTGATGCCGGCGGCGCACTCCCCGGCGGCGAACAATCCGGGAATCGTCGACATCTGCGAGTCCGCATCGACCCTGATCCCGCCCATGATGTAGTGGGTCGTCGGCCCGACCTCCATCGGCTCCCGCGTGATGTCGATATCGCCCAGCTCCTTGAACTGGTGATACATGCTGGGGAGCTTGCGCTTGATGTGCGCCTCCGCGCCGGACAGCCGGTTCTTGATCCACGCGATGTCGAGGAACACGCCGCCGTGCGGACTGCCGCGGCCCGCTTTCACTTCCCGGACGATGCACCGCGCGACGTGATCGCGCGTCAGCAGCTCCGGCGGACGCCGCGCGCTCTTGTCCCCCTGCGTGTAGCGCCAGCCTTCCTCTTCGTTGTCGGCGGTCTGGGTGCGGTACGGCTCGGGGATGTCGTCGAACATGAAGCGGCGCCCTTCGCGGTTGAGGAGGATGCCCCCTTCGCCGCGCACCCCCTCGGTGACGAGGATGCCCTGCACGCTCGGCGGCCAGATCATGCCGGTCGGATGGAACTGGATGAACTCCATGTCCATCAGCTCCGCCCCGGCACGGTAGGCCAGCGCATGGCCGTCGCCCGTGCCTTCCCAGCTGTTGCTGGTGATCTTGTAGGCGCGGCCCGTGCCGCCGGTCGCGAGCACGACCGCCGCGGCGCTGAACACCTTGAACCGTCCGCGCTCGCGCTCGTAGCCGACCACGCCGGTGGCGCGGCCGTCCGAGATCAGCAGGCTGACGACGGTGAATTCCATGTGGACGTCGAGCCCGCGGTGGACCCCCTGGTCCTGCAGCGTGCGGATCAATTCCAGGCCGGTGCGATCGCCGACGTGCGCCAGACGCGGATAGCGGTGGCCGCCGAAGTTGCGCTGCAGGATGCGCCCGTCCTGCGTGCGGTCGAACACCGCGCCCCACGCCTCGAGCTCGCGCACCCGGTCGGGCGCTTCCCTGGCGTGCAGCTCCGCCATGCGCCAGTTGTTGACGTACTGGCCGCCGCGCATCGTGTCGGCGAAGTGGACCTTCCAGCTGTCGCGATCGTCGACGTTGGCCAGCGCCGCGGCGACGCCGCCTTCCGCCATGACGGTGTGCGCCTTGCCGAGCAGCGACTTGCAGATCAGCCCGACCTTGACGCCGGCGGCAGACGCTTCGATCGCGGCGCGCAGACCGGCCCCGCCGGCGCCGATGACGAGGACGTCGTAGTCGAATGCCTCGAAGTTCGTCATCGGTCAGAGAATTCGGTAGTCAGTCCAGATGCCCATCGAGCACAGACGGACGTAGAGGTCGGCGAAGCCGACGGAGAACAGACTCAGCCAGGCGAACACCTGGTGCCGGCGATTCATCGCCGAGCACGCCGTGTAGCAGCCGAGGCGGACCGCGCTGGTCGAGACCTCGTCCTTGCGTCCCCCGACCAGGTGGCGCAGCGAGTGACAGCTGAAGGTATAGCCGGTGAGCAGGATGGTGTTGATGGTGATCACCAGGCTGCCGACGCCGATGCCGAGGCTGTTGCCGAACCGGAACGACCTGATCGCGTCGGCGGTGAGGATCACCGTGAAGACCAGCGCGAAGTAGAGGAAGTAGCGGTGCGCGTTCTGGAGGATGAGCGGAAACGATCGCTCTCCCCAGTACGACGTGCGCGGCTCGCCGACGGTGCATCCCGGCGGATCCTGCCAGAACGCCTTGTAGTACGCGCCGCGGTAGTAGTAGCAGGTGAAGCGGAACCCGCCCGGCGCCCAGAGAATCAGCAGCGCCGCGGAAAACGGCAGCGCCGCCGGCCACCATGCCGGCACCGGGCCGAACCACGCATGCGGTCCGTCACCGAACAGCAGCGGCGAATAGAACGGGGACAGGTACGGGCCGTATTCGTAGTGATTGCCCTGGAAGGCCGCCCACGTTGCGTAGACGATGAAGACGGACAGCGTGAGAAAAACGGCGAACGGTTGAACCCACCAGAACTCGCGCCGGCTGGTTTCCCCGAACTTGCGCTGGACCAGCGGCCACGCAGTGTGTGCCATGCGTGGCTAACGATATATCAGGTCATCGCTTGACGTCGAGAAACCGGCTCGCCCACGGAATGAAGTACTGCCAGTTCGGGCCGTCGGTGTGGCCGCCGTCGTGTTGACGCCACGCGAGCTGTCCGTCGAGCAGGCCGGTGTTGACCGGCGGCATCTTCTCTTTCATGTAGTCGTCCGACACGCCGAGCCCCTTGGCGCCGAGCAGACGGAACACCGGCTGCGCCGCGACCGCCGCCATGTAGCTGCCCTGCTGATCGAGCCACTTCGCGTCGCCGCGCTCGGGAACGCCGTAGCTGACGAAGGTCAATCGCGGCGCGCACAACGCCAGCAGTTGATGCGCGTCGACCGGAATGTCGCCCGCCGTCTTTCGCCCGAAGGCCGATTCCTCGGCACCGTACTTCAGAAAGTTGCCCGCCATCCAGTGATACTCGCCCGAGCCGGTGAGGTTCTCCACCGCCTCGCCGAAATTGCGGCGGTGCAGCTTGGCGCCCCCTTCGCCCGACGATCCGATGAGGACGACCGCGAACCGCTGGTCGTAGGCCATCGTCACGAGCGCCGCCTTGCCGTAGCGTGAGACCCCTTCGATGCCGACCTTCCCGGCGTCGACGGCGGGATCGGTCTCGAGATAATCGAGGCCGCGCGACGCCCCCCATGCCCACGCCCGCAGCGCGCCCCAGTCCTCCGGGCGGCGGCGCTGACCTTTGTTGACCAGCCCGATGATGCCCTTCGTGAGTCCGGCGCCGTTGTCGGCCTGGATACTGGCTGGCGAGATCGTCGCGTACCCCCATCCCGCGGCGATCAGCTGTTCGGTCGCGAGCGGATTGCCGCGCCCGAACATCATCATCACCGGCACCGGGCGCGCCGCGTCCGCCGGCGTGACGAGCGTCATCTGGATCTCGACCGCGATCCCGGGAAACGCGGAGTTGTCGACGGCGCCGATCAGCTCCTTGCTGACCGCCGCGCGCCCGCCGATCTCGAGCCGATCGGTTCGACTGACGCGCCAGGCGACCTTCGGAACGTTTGCCGGTACGCGCCCGTACACCTCGCGATCGAACGCCTCGACGATCTCCGGACGGCGCTGCTTCCACCACATCTCGGCGGTGGTCACCTTCCCTCCGTTCTGGAGCGTCAAGACTTCCGGCAGGTTGGGATACGGATTGGCGAGCGCCTCGTCGTAGTTCGCGTGATTGGGCGCCGACTCGTTGCCGCTCGGCCCCGGCCGGAGCGCCTTGATCCCGAGCAGCTCCTTCATGTGCTGGTGATCGGCCGCGGTGGCGGCGGCGTTCGGATTGGGTGGAGCCTGCGCGCCGGCGCCAAGCCCGAGAACCAGCAGTCCCGCAACAGCCGTGGCGATCATCGGTCAGATCCTTTCGCTGACGCTACGCGACATTGGGCGCGCCGAAGTGCTGCTGCACGACCAGCGTGGCCGCGCCGCGCAGCCGCGGCTGCAGCGAGCGTTCGGCGGGCACGATCCTGGTCATCGCCGCCGGCAGCGAGCGGCGCTTCACGATGTCGGCGACGATCGGCCCGACGCGATCCCACGCGCTGGTCACTTCGCCGATGACGATCACCACTTCGGGTGAGAGACCGGTGACCAGGGGAGCCAGGCCGACGCCGAGGTACTCCGCCATGCGGTCGAGCGCCGCCCGCGCGCGGCCGTCCCCCTCCCGCGCGAGGCGCAGCAGCTGATCGAACGAGAGCCCGGCGGGCTTGCGCGCGTGATGGTTCGCGGCGGCCAGATAGTAGCCCACGGCGGCGGAGTTCGACGCCAGCCGCTCCCAGCAGCCGCGGTTGCCGCACGGGCACGGCGGGCCGTTTTCGTCGAGCGTGACGTGCCCGAACTCCCCGGCGCGGGCATCGCCGCCGCGGACCAGCTGCCCGTTCATCAGCAGACCGACGCCGATGCCCTCGGAGACCGTCACCGCGATCAGATTGCGGACGTGCTCGGGATGGCGGCCGAACCACAACTCGGCGAGCGCGCACGCGTTGGCGGCATTCTCCACCGCCACGGGCAGCGCGACCGCTTCCTCGATCATCGCCCGCAGGTTGACCCTGCCCCAGCGCAGGTTCGGGGCGAACACCAGACGGCCGTCGCGATCGACGCGGCCGGGAAGGCTGACCCCCATGCCTTCACACAGCACCTGCGGGTGCGCCTGCCGCAGGGTGCGGACCGTGCGGCTGAGCGCCTCGATGAAGGCCGGCGGATCGTCGGGGGTGCGCCACGACTCCTGCTCGATGAACCGCGCGTCGACACCGGCCAGGCCGACGGTCGTCGTCTCGGGGCGCAGATCGACGGCGAGAATGCCGGCCCGCTCGGCGTTGAGATGCAGGAGCCGCGGCCGCCTGCCGCGGGCCGCATGACCCACTCCCTCCGTCACCCAACCCTCGTCGATCAGCTCGTCGACGATCGCGGAGACGGTGCTCGGCTGGAGGCCGGACGACCGTGCCAGGTCGGCCCGGGACAGGGGGGCCTGACGGCGGATGAAGCTGAGGGCGATGCGGCGGTTGATCTGCCGCGCGGTGCCGCTGGTCGCGAGCCGGAAGTTCGTCAGATCGATCTTGCGCATGGGAGTTTGTTTTGATCGCGAACTATCGCCGGCCCATCATACGCCTCCTCCAGAGCCGGGGATTAATTCAGGTCGAGAATAAAGTATGCTCGCCCGGACGCCATGAGAATCGCCGACGGACGCGTGATCGTCTGCAGCCCCGGACGCAACTTCGTCACGCTGCGGCTCGAGACCGAAGACGGCCTCACCGGCCTCGGCGACGCCACGCTCAACGGCCGTGAGCTGGCCGTCGCCAGCTATCTCGCCGACCACGTGATTCCGGCGCTGGTCGGCCGCGACGCCCGCCGGATCGAGGACCTCTGGCAGTTCCTCTACAAAGGGGCCTACTGGCGGCGCGGCCCGGTCACCATGTCGGCGATCGCCGCCGTCGATACCGCGCTCTGGGACATCAAAGGCAAGGCGCTCGGCGCGCCGGTCTATCAGCTGCTCGGCGGCGCGTCCCGCGACGCGGTCATGGTCTACGGCCATGCCAGCGGCGAGACGATCGACGACGCCGTCGCGTCGGTGGCACGCTACGCGGCGAAGGGCTATCGCGCCGTCCGCGCCCAGTGCAGCGTGCCCGGGCTCGACCGCACCTACGGGATCGGCCGCAACGATCACTACGAGCCGGCGGCGCGCGGCCCGATCACCGAATCGGCCTGGAGCAGCGAGCGCTATCTCGGATCGGTCGCGCCGCTCTTCGAGCGGCTGCGGCGCGAGCTCGGTCCGGAGCTCCACCTGCTGCACGACGTCCACCACCGGCTGACGCCGATCGAAGCGGCCCGTCTCGGGCGCGCGCTCGAGCCGCATGCGCTGTTCTGGCTCGAGGATCCGACGCCGGCGGAGCACCAGGAGAGCTTCCGGTTGATCCGGCAGCACACCACCACGCCGCTCGCCGTCGGCGAAGTGTTCAATTCGATCCACGACTGCCGCGTCCTGATCCAGGAACAGCTGATCGACTTCATCCGCACCAGCGTCGCCCACGCCGGAGGGATCAGCCACCTTCGCAAGATCGCCGCATTGGCGGAGGTCTACGGCGTCCGCACCGGCGCGCACGGCGCCACCGATCTCAGTCCGGTGTCGCTCGCGGCGGCGCTGCATTTCGATTTGAGCGTCCCGAACTTCGGCATCCAGGAATACATGCCCCACGCCCCGGAGACCGACCGCGTCTTCCCGCACGCCTACACGCTCGCCGACGGATTCATGCACCCCGGCGATGCGCCAGGGCTCGGCGTGAGCATCGACGAGGACGCGGCAGCCGCGTTCCCGTACCAGCGCGCCTACCTGCCGGTCGCCCGCCGCCTGGATGGAACGGTGCACGATTGGTAGGCATGCGCATGTGGCGTGTCATCACGCTCGCGATCGCGACCGCCGCGATCGCCTTCACGGCCACCGTGGAGGGGGAGAGCGGCTACGACCTGTGGCTCCGCTACACTGCCGTTCCCGAGGCTTCGGGCCTCGCGGCCGTCAGGCAGGCGGCGACCGCGGTCGTCGCCACGTCGCGCTCCCCGACCGGCGAAGTGATCGCGGCGGAACTGGTGCGCGGGCTGTCGGGTCTCCTCGGCTCAGCGGTGCCGCGCGTCGATCGCCCCTCTCGCCCGGGCGCCGTCGTCGCGGGCACGCCGGCGACGTCGCCGCTGGTCGCCGCGCTCGGGTGGAACGCAGCGCTCGCCCGCCTCGGTGACGAAGGGTACGTGATCCGCAGCGCGACCGTCGCGGGCACGCCGGCAACGGTCGTCGCCTCCGCCGGCGAAGCGGGTGTCCTCTACGGCGTCTTTCATCTGCTGCGGTTGATCCAGACGCGCGAGCCGCTCGCCGCACTCGACATCGCCGAGCGTCCCCGCCTGTCGCGCCGGCTGCTGAATCACTGGGACAATCTCGACGGCTCGATCGAGCGCGGCTACGCCGGGCGGTCGTTCTGGTGGCCGGAGCCGGCGCAGACGCGGATTCTCGACTACGCGCGCGCCAATGCGTCGATCGGCATCAACGGCACCGTCGTCAACAGCGTCAACGCCAACCCGCAGTCACTCACTGCGCCGCGTCTCGCGCAGGCGGCGGCGATCGCCGACCTGCTCCGTCCGTATCGCATCCGCGTGTATCTCGCCGCCAACTTCGCGGCGCCGCGGACGATCGGCGGGCTCGCCACCAACGATCCGCGCGATCCGGCGGTCGTCCGCTGGTGGCGGGCCAAGGCCGAGGAGATCTATCGGCGGATTCCCGATTTCGGCGGCTTCGTCGTCAAGGCCAACAGCGAAGGGCAACCCGGTCCGCAGGATTACGGGCGCACGCACGCCGACGGCGCCAATCTGCTCGCCGACGCGGTCGCGCCGCACGGCGGGATCGTCATGTGGCGGGCGTTCGTCTACAACGCGGACGTCGATCCCGATCGGGTGAAGCGCGCCTATGCCGAGTTCGTGCCGCTCGACGGCGCGTTCCGCCCCAACGTGTTCGCGCAGGTCAAGAACGGGCCGCTGGACTTTCAGCCGCGCGAGCCCTTCCATCCGATGTTCGGCGCGATGCCGCGCACGCCGCTGATGGCGGAGCTGCAGATCACCCAGGAGTATCTCGGCCAGTCCACCCACCTCGTCTACCTGGCGCCGATGTGGAAGGAGTTCCTCGACGCCGACACCTTTGCCAAGGGATCGGGCTCGCGCGTCGCGAAGATCGTCGACGGATCGCTGGACGGCCGCCGGGAGACCGGTATGGCGGGCGTCGCCAACACCGGACGCGACACCAACTGGACCGGCCACGACTTCGGCCAGGCGAACTGGTACGCGTTCGGCCGCCTCGCGTGGAATCCGGATCTCTCCGCCGAGCGCATCGCCGAGGAGTGGATCAGGATGACGTGGGGCGACGCGCCGGCGGTCGTCAGCACGATTCGTTCGATGATGCTCGACTCGCGCGAGATCTACGTGCGCTACACCATGCCGCTCGGCCTGCACCATCTGATCGGCGGCGACCATTACGCGCCGATGCCCGAGAACACGGATCCGCGCCGGGCGGACTGGTCGGCGACCTACTACCACCGCGCGGATCGGGACGGCATCGGCTACGACCGCACGCGGCGCGGGAGCGGCGCGGTCAATCAGTATCGTGCTCCGCTCTCGGCGCAGTGGAACGATCCGTCGGCGACGCCCGACGCCCTGCTGCTGTGGTTCCACCGGCTGCCGTGGGATTACCGGATGAAGTCGGGCCGGACGCTTTGGGATGAACTGGTGCTCACCTACCGGCGTGGCGCAGACGAAGCGGCCGGACTCGTCGAGCGCTGGACGGCGCTTCGCGGATCCGTTGACGAGGAGCGCTACCAGTCGGTGCTCGCCCGCCTGCGCCGTCAGGCGGCCGACGCCGCGGCCTGGCGCGACAAGTGCCTGCAGTACTTCGAGCGCGCCCGGTCAGGCGGGCTGTAGGCGCCGCTCTGTCATTCAAATCGAAGGACGCGAAGGAGGCGAAGCGACGAAGGAGCGTCGACGGAGGCAGTCGCGTCGGGGATCGAAGGACGCGATGAGCGAAGGAGCTTTCCTGTCGCTCGTTTCACGGGGCTTACTTCGAATCCTTCACCCTTCGCATCCTTCGCCCTTCGACCTTCGAGTCCTTCGATCACCGACGCGACTGCTCCTTCGACGCTCCTTCGCCTCCTTCGCGTCCTTCGCCCCTTCGATTAGAAGGACAGCCTTCGACCTTCGCGTCCCTTCGATCACCGACGCGACTGCTCCTTCGAGGCTCCTTCGCCTCTTCGCCTCCTTCGCCCCTTCGATTAGAAATACAGCTTCACGCCCAACTGCATCTGCCGCGCCGGCTGCGCGCTGGTGATCGTGCCGAACGCGTTCGACGAGCGGTTGCCGTTGGGGGTGTTGAAGTTCGTCCGGTTGAACAGGTTGAACGCCTCGATGCGCGCCTCGAGACGCGTGTTGGCGCGGCCGAGGCCGAACGCCTTGTGCAGCCCGAGATCGAACTGCGCGAAGCCTGGCCCGCGGGCGGCGTTGCGCGGCGCGTTGCCGAACGGCTGCGATCGATCGGTCGGGACCGTGACGTTGCCGCCGTTCAGATAGGTGCCCGGGCCGCCGTCCTCGGTCTTGGGGTCGCCGCTCAGGTTCGGCCGGTAGGTGAAGGCTCCGCCGACCGAGAACTGCGAGGTCGGCGTGTAGGACAGGTTCACCGGCGCGCCGCTCGTCATCGTGTTGATCCCGACGAGGCGCCAGCCGCCGAGGAACCCTTCGGCGATCGCCCCCATGTTCGACGCCCACTTGCGTCCCTCGCCGAACGGCAGCTCCCACACGAAACTGGTCGTGTTGTTGAACGGCTGATCGTAGCCGGAGCGGCCGTAGTCCCCTTCGATGTTGGCGAAGTTCACCCGGCTGTTGTCGCCGTTCTGGACCTCGAGGTGGCCGGAGGCATTGTCGCGCGCGCGCGACCAGGTGAACGAGTTGAGCAGGTACAGCCCGCGGCTGTAGCGCCGCTCCACCTTCACCTGCAGCGCGTGGTAGTCCCCCCTGCCGCCGTCGAACGCGATCTGAATCTCCGAAAAGTTCGGAATCGGACGGCGCGCCTGGACGGAGAGGCTCTCGTTCGGCCCGTTCACCCGCGCCTGGTTGTAGTCGGCGAGGATCATGATGTTGCGGCTCTTGTTGCCGACGTAGCCGACGTCGACCAGGAGGTTCGGCAGGATCTCGCGCTGCACCGAGGCGTGCCAGCTCGCTACGCTGCCGGTCTTGTTGTCCTTCGGGATGTAATTCACGCGGACGTTCAGCGGATTGAAGCTCGCCGGCGTCGTGTAGCCCTCGGGATACCCCTGTTGCGTCGTCCGGAAGCAGGTGGTCGGCGCCTGGTTACCAGTGCAGAGCGGCTGGCTGACCGTCTGGTTGATCGTCAGACCGACGACGTGCGGGCCGTTGAAGGAGAGCAGGTTCTCGCCGCCGAGCCGGTTGAAGTGGATGTAGCTCATGCCGTAACCGGCGCGGAGCACGGTCTTGCTGTCGAGCGCGTAGGCGGCGCCGATCCGCGGGGCGAAGTTGTTGCGATCCGGGTTGACCAGCGCCCGGTCGTAAATCGAGCCATCCTTCGCTTGAATCAGCGAGTTCGTCGCCGGATCGAAGTTGGTGAGGAAGTTGTCCTTCTCGTACTGCGGCGTCGCGTACTCGTAGCGCAGACCGACGTTCAACGTGAGCCGCGGGTCGACCTTGATGTCGTCCTGCACGTAGCCGAAGTGCATCCGCTGGCGCAGGTTGGCGAGGAACGGGGTGATGATCGAATACGAGCTGCGCAGGCCGAGCATGAAGTCCGCGAGGTTGTAGGTCGCCGGATCCGCGGTCAGGGCCGACGCCGGGCGCGAGAACTGGCTGCCGTAGCTGTCGCGGCCGTACTTCGGGTTGAAATCGTCGATCTGCGTGTTGATCGCCTGGTACTCGTAACCGGTCTTGAAGCTCTGACGGCCGCGGACCCACGAGAAGTTGATGCGTGGATTGAACACGGTCGGATCCTGGAACTGGGGATTGCTGTTCTGCCGTCCCCAGGTCGTCCAGCCGGTGACCCCCTGTTCGGTGAGGCCGCCCGCGAAGCGCGGATCGGTCGGCAGTCCGGGAATGCCGTAGGCCTCGAGCATGCCGGGCGATCCGACGCCCGGAGGCTCCTTGCCCGCCTTGGTGCGCGACCAGCCGAGGCGGAACTCGAGCAGCGAGCTGACGGCGGGCATGTAGGTGATGCCGCCGGCGACCTGCGTGTTCTTCACGTGGACGAACGCGTTGCTCGGGCTGCCCGTCTCCCCGGGAATCGGCCCGGGCTCGAAGTTCTCCAGGTTCCGGTGGCTGACGCGCACGAACGCGGTGGTGCGCGTGCTGAAGGTGTTGTCCACCTTGACGTCGAACTTGTCGTTGAAGTCGGTGCGCTCGGGGAGCGAATCGAAGTTGTTGGCGATCCCGGCGCGGGTCGGCTGCGGCAGTCCCGCGAGGACCTTCCTGGCGAACGGCGTGATCGCGCTGTCGGGGATGACGCCGTTGGCGTAGGTCTCGCCGGTCAGCGGGTTGAAGATCGGCTTGCCGAGGTTGCCGGCGCGCATCGCCGCGGTCGGGATGCTGGCGAACATCAGCTCGCGGCGCGTCTGCCGGAAGCCTTCGAAGTCGGTGAAGAAGAACGTCTGGTTGCGGACGATCGGGCCGCCGAAGACGAACCCGTACTGGTTGCGATCGAACTTCGGCTTCACCCCCGACGACGGCTTGAAGAAGCCGACGGCGTTCAACGCCGTATTGCGGTTGAACTCCCAGCCGGTGCCGCGGAACTCGTTGGTGCCGCTGCGCAGCGACGCGTTGATCACGGCGCCGCCGGTGCGGCCGTACTCGGCGCTGAAGTTGTTGGTCTGCACCTTGAACTGCTCCACCGCGTCGGGCGAGACCTGCACGACCTGGTTGGAGAAGCCCTGGTTGCTGGTGCCGTAGGAATTGTTGTCGACGCCGTCGAGCATGAAGCTGTTGACGGCGCTGCGCAGGCCGTTGACGTTGAACGACGCGTCGCGCGACTCGGAGATCGCCGAGCGGCGGACGCCGGGGCTCAGCAGCGCGAGGTCGGCGTAGGCGCGGCCGTTCAGCGGCAGATTGACGATCTGCTCCTTGGCGATGACCTGGCCGCGATCGCTGGACTCGGTTTCGAGCAGCTTGACGCTGGCCGTGACGTCGACGGTTTCGCCGACGCTGCCGACCGACAGCGTCAGGTCGACGCGCTGGCGCGCGCCGACGGTCACCGCGATGTCGCGCGCCTCCGCCGCCGAGAAGCCCTGCAGCTCCGCGCGCACCGTGTAGGTGCCGACGCGCACGGTCAGGAACTGGTAATTCCCTTCCGCGTCGGTCACCGCGGTGGAGGCAATCCCGGTCTGGACGTTCTTCAAGGTCACGGTCGCGCCGGGGACCACGGCGCCGGACGCGTCTTTGACCGCGCCAAGCACCGTCGACGTGTCGAACTGCGCGAATACGGGGGCCGGCAGCAGAGCGGCCAGCATGACGAGGAGGGCGAGAGCGAAACCCGCCCGACCGGATCGAGACTGCATGTAGCGTCCTTTTTGTGGTGAGGTGAGGTGAAAAGCCGGCACCGATGATACACCGGCACCCCGCGATTCGCGGCCGGCGAACCGATCCCGCTACTTCCGTCCAATCGCCATGATCTGGTCCTGCGTCCGCAGGATCAGCCGGCCCTCGGAGATGGCGGGCGTCGCCAGCACGGGCGTGGACATCTCGTTCATCGCCAGCTGCTCGTATTTCGGGCCGGCCGCGATCACGTAGATCTGGCCGTCCTCGCTGGCGATGAAGACCCTGCCGTCGTTGGCCACCGGCGACGCGGTGAACGCGGAGGTGGCGCCGCCAAGGCGGGTCTCGTATTTCTTCTCGCCGGTCCTGGCGTCGAAGACGTTCAGCACGCCGTTGTAGCGGACGATGTAGACGAGACCGCGGTAGACGAGCGGCGTGCACATGTACCCGCCGCTGCGCGGGGCGCTCCACGCGACGTGATCGTTGCTCGTGGCGTCGGCCTTGAGGCTGATGTCACCGGCGGCGGTATCCTTGATCGCGTAGACCGGCGACGCCGGGCCGTGCGCGTTGGTGATGTAGATCAGGCCGTCGTTCACCACCGGCGTCGGCACCGGGATGTCGCCGCCGCCGGACAGCTTCCAGACTTCCTTGCCGGTCTTGAAATCATAGGCCCCGACGTGGCGCATGCCGTTGACGAGGATCTGGGTCTGGCCGTTCACGGTATGAATCGTCGGCGTGCTCCACGTCGGCACGTCGGTGCGCGCGACGCGCCACACCTCGCGGCCGTCCCTGGCGTCGAACATCGCGAGGAACGATCCCTTCTGGACGTCGGCCTGCACGATCACCATGCCGTCGTGCAGCACCGGGGAGCTGCCGGTTTCCCACTGCGCGTCGGGCACCATGTAGTAGCCGGCGTCGAGCACGCCGAGATCCTTCTTCCACAGCAGCGTGCCGCGCATGTCGTAGGCGTAGAGGCCCTCCGACCCGAAGAAGGCGACGATCCGTTCGCCGTCGGTCGCCAGCGTGGAGTTCGCGTGGCTGTTCTTCATGTGCCGCTTGACCTTCGGCACACCCTTGTACGCCGTCCGCTGCCACTTCACGCGGCCGGTCTTCTTGTCGAGCGCGTAGACGCGCCACTCGTGTTCGGTGTCGTCCGGCACCGAGGCGATGTCGCCGTAATAGCCGACGCGAAGGCCCGCGTCCTTCTTCCCGCTGATCGCCGTGGACAGGAAGATGTCGTCCTTCCAGACGATCGGGCTGGAGAGACCCAGCCCGGGAATCGGCGTCTTCCACAGCACGTTGGCGCCGCCGGCGGTGTTCCACGTCGCGGGAAGCGAGAAGCCCTCGGCCACGCCGGACGCCGCGATGCCGCGGAACTGCGGCCAGTCGACGCCGGGCGTGGGCGGCGCCGGTGCCGCACGAAGCACGGCCGTCGCCACGACGATCACGAGCGCGGTCACGGTTCTCATCGGCGAAATCCTACACCGCTTGCCGTCCCGCGGCGGTACTATGTCGCCGCGGATCGAAGCCGCCGTGGGACGAAGACGACGATGGGGAGGCAGACGTGCATCAGGACCTGCGATACGCGGTGCGGATGCTGCTGCGGCAGCCGGGATTCTCGATCGTGGCGATCGTCACCCTCGCCCTCGGCATCGGCGCCAACACCGCGATCTTCTCGCTGCTCGACAAAGTGATCGTGCGGCCGCTGCCGGTCGAGGCCCCCGAACGGCTGGTCGCCTTCGATGCGAACGACTCGCCGCTGATCGTCTCCAATCCCGTGTACGAGGCGCTGCGCGATCGCGCGCCGGCGCTCGCGTCCCTGGCGGCGCACGCGGAGCGTCCGTTGACGCTCAGCGGCGGCACGCACGGCGAACGCGTCACCGGCGCCATCGTCTCCGGCAACTACTTTCGAACGGTCGGCATCACCGCGGCGGTCGGGCGGCTGTTCGGCGCCGACGAGGATCGTGCAGGCGGGACGCATGCCGTGGCCGTGATCAGCCACGGTCTGTGGCGCCGCGCATTCGCCGCCGATCCCGGGGTCATCGGCCGCAGGATCACGGTCAATGCCCGCACCCTCACGGTGGCCGGCGTGCTGCCGTCCGGCTTCTTCGGCACGACGCGCGGCATCAGCGTCGACGTCTACATTCCGCGCATGATGGCGCCCGCCATCGAGCCCCATAGCGAAGACGCGCTGACGGCGACGAACTGGGGATGGCTGCACGTCATCGCACGCCTCGCGCCGGGCGCGACGATGGCACAGGCGCAGGCGGCGCTGGATCCGGCATTCGAGGAATTCGGCTTCGGCCGCAAGGCCGCCGGCAATCCGAAGAAGGACAGCTTCAACCTGGGGCCGCTGCCGGCCGTGCGGCTGCGTGACGGCAGCCGCGGCGACACCGACGACGTCGACGGCCTCGAGCTGCCGCTGAAGATGGTGATGGCCGCGGTCGGGCTCGTGCTGCTCATCGCTTGCGCGAACATTGCCAGCCTGCTGCTCGCCCGCGCCGTCGTCCGCCGCAAGGAGATGGGCATCCGTCTGGCCGCCGGCGCCGGCCGCGGCCGCATCGTCCGGCAATTACTCACCGAGGGCGTGCTGCTCGCATCGATCGGCGGCGCCGCCGCAATCGTCGTCGCGTCGAAGATCGCGGAGGTGCTCGTCGGATTCCAGCAGCAGGTCACCTACATCCCGCACTCGCTCGACGCCGCGATCGATGCGCGGGCGCTGGCGTTTGCGGCGACTCTGGCGCTGCTGACCGGCATCGTGTTCGGCCTCGCGCCCGCGCGCCAGGCGCTCGCCGCCGATGTCCTGCCGGCGCTGAAGGTAGATGTGTCCGCGCCGAGCCGCGGCACCTGGCGGGCCGGCAGTCTGCTCATCGTCGTGCAGACGGCGCTGTCGATCGTCGTCCTCGTCGGGGCGCTGCTCTGCATCAAGAGCCTGCGCGCGATCCAGGCGGTCGACAGCGGCATCGACACGACGAAGGTCATGACCGCGTCGTTCGATCTCAACATGAACCACTACGACGTCGACCGCGGACGGCAGTTCATCGCGGCGCTGCACAACCAGGTCGCCGCGCAGCCGGGGGTGGAGAGCGTCGCGTTCGGCACGATCGTGGCGTTCAGCGACAGCCTCTGGGTGAGCGGCGCGCGCCCCGAGGGCTATCGGCCGGCGGCCGGCGAGCGGCTGGCGTTCGACTTCAACACGGTCAGTCCGGGGTACTTCCGCACGCTCGGAACGCCGCTTGCCGCAGGCCGCGAGTTCACCGAGGCCGACCGCCTCGACGCGGCGCCGGTCGCCATCGTCAACGAAGCGCTGGTCCGGCGGTTCTGGCCCGGCCAGAACGCCGTCGGCAAGCGGCTCGATCGCGGCCGCCGTGTCGTGGAGATCGTCGGCGTGGTGCGCGATACCCGGGCCAGGAAGATCACCGAAGAACCACGGCCGACGATCTTCCTGCCGTTGTCGCAGTTGTATTCATCGAACGTGACGATTCACGTCCGCTCCGCTGCCGATCCACGCGGCGTGCTTGGCGCGGTGCGCGCGGAAATTCAGAACCTCGATCCGGGTCTGGCCGTGTCGAACCTGCAGACGCTCGACGCGCAGCGCAACGGGTCGCTGTATGCCGAGCGGCTCTCCGCGGCGCTGCTCGGCATGCTCGGCCTGCTCGCGCTGACGCTGGTCGCGATCGGGCTCTACGGAATCCTCTCGTATGCGGTGACACAACGGACGCGCGAAATCGGCGTGCGCAGCGCGCTCGGCGCACAGCCGCACGATCTCCTGCGCCTGGTCATGGCACGCGGCCTGTGGCTGACGACGATCGGAATCGCCGCCGGAGTGGCCCTGTCGCTGGGGCTGGTGCGAGTGATCCGCGGCGTGCTGTTTCAGGTGAGCCCGCTCGATCCGCCGACGTTCGTGCTGGTACCACTCGGCCTGATGGCCGTCGCCGTCGCCGCGTGCTGGCTGCCCGCGCGCCGCGCCGCACGGCTCAACCCCCTCGCGGCGCTGCGGCGGGAATAGGGAGCGAGGAGCCGGAAGCTGGAAGCTGGCAACCGGCAACCGGCAACCGGCAACCGGCAACTGGCAACTGGCAACTGGCAACCGGCAACTGGCAACCGGCAACCGGCAACCGGCAACTGGCAACCGGCAACTGGCAACCGGCAACCGGCAACCGGCAACCGGCAACTGGCAACCGGCAACTGGCAACCGGCAACCGGCAACCGGCAACCGGCAACCGGCAACTGGCAACCGGCAACTGGCAACCGGCAACTGGCAACCGGCTACTGGCAACCGGCTACTGGATCGTGACCGCCCCAGACGGCGCGGCCGAATCGCTCGCGCCGGACATCGTGCTGGTCGCCTGCCACACGCTGCCGGTCGTGTTGAGCATGAAGTATCGCGTGCCGGTGCTGACCGCGATCGGATCGGCCCAGGCGTGGAAGCCCGACGCCAGATTCGCCGCGCCGTTGCACGCGGTGAACCCGCTGACCGCGGTGCCGGTCATCGACACCGTGTAGCCGCTCTTGCTGACGCTCGGCGCCTGCGCGAGATCCGGGCTGAGGAACGGCGCGCCGCCCGACGGGCCGCTCCCGAGCGTATCCAGCCCCTGGGCGTAGCGGCCGCTCGCGCAGCTGGCGGCGAACGTCCCTTGCGCGCTGCCGATGGCGCGGAGCGAGCCGATCGCCCACGCTTCGTTGCCGGAGATACGGGCGCGGACCAGGCCGGGAATGGCGATCGCCGCAATGATGCCGATGATGGCGACGACGATCAGCAGCTCGATGAGCGTGAAGCCGTCCGCGTGGCGTTTCATGAGCTGGACGACAGAGCAACGCCGGTGCCACGGCGGCGCGCGGCGGCGTCAGGGCGTCAATCGCTGCACCTGCAAGCACTTATGTGCAGCGCACGATCGGCGCGGCGACTGACAGAATTCGGCGGGTGACGTTCGTTGTCACTCCCGCCGGTCGTTCGCCTTGACGGGCCACCGCTCGCTGTCGGTGCGCGCGGTGCGGAGGTACGCTTCGATCTTCTGCACCACGGCGGGATTGGCCGCGGCGACGTTGCTCGATTCCGCGGGATCGTGCTCGAGATCGTACAGCTCGAGCGCCTGATCCTTCGCCAGCCGCACCGCCTTCCATCGTCCCATCCGCACCGCCTGCTGGAAGCCGCGCTCGTGGAACTCCCAGTAGAGGAACTCGTGCTGGCGCTGGCGTTCGCCGCGGAGCGCGCGCGCCATCGAGAGACCGTCGATCCCGGCCGGCACCTTCGCCGAGGCGATCTCGGCGAGCGTCGGAAACATGTCCCAGTGCGTCCACGGATGCGCGCTGACGCGCCCCGCCGGGATGGTGCCGGGCCAGCTCGCGATCATCGGCACGCGGATCCCGCCTTCGTAGAGATCGCGTTTGATCCCGCGCAGACCGCCCGAGCTCTTGAAGAAGGCCGGCGCGGCGCCCCCTTCCTGGTGCGGACCGTTGTCGCTGACGAACATCAGCAGCGTGCGGCGATCGAGACCGCGCGAGCGCAGCAGATCGTGCAGCCGCCCGATGTCGCGATCCATGCGGACGATCATCGCGGCAAACGCCGCCTTCGGCGCCGGCTGGGATCGGTATCCGAGGGACGGGCCGTCCGGGCCGGTCGGGCGGCCGTCTGCGGCGGCATTGGCGAACGGCGTTTCCGGAAACCGGCCGCGCAGCGCTTCGAGCGAATCTTCCGGCACGCGCAGCTCCGCGTGCGGCACGGTGTAATTGAGATAGAGGAAGAACGGCCGCGGATCGGCGCGCTCGATGAACGCCGCCGCCTCGCGCGTGAAGAGGTCGTTCACGTAGTCCTTCTCGAGGTCCGTCGCCACCGGCTCGCTGTTGCGAAACAGGTGATCGGTGTACTGGCGGTGCGCGTGGCGGTGATCGAGGAATCCGAACGAGTACTCGAAACCCTTCCGATCCGGCTGTCCCGGGGTGCCGGGACGGCCGAGCCCCCACTTGCCGATGACGGCGGTGCGATAGCCAACGTCCTTCAACGCCATCGCGATGGTGACGTCCTCGTCACGCAGCGGGATCTCGCCGTTGCCGCGAATCCACGCGTGGCCGGTGTGCAGGCCGGTCATGAGCGCGGCGCGCGAAGGCGCACACACGGTGCTGCCGGCGTAGTACTGCGTGAAGCGGATGCCGCCGGCCGCCAGGCGATCCAGCGACGGAGTGCGGAACCGCGCCTGCCCGTAAGCGCTCAGATCGCCGTAGCCGAGATCGTCGGCCTGGATGAGGACGATGTTCGGCCGCGACGGCGGCGGCTGCGGCACCGCGGCAATCGCGGCCCAGGACACCGCCGCGGCGCCCGCGGCGGCGAATGGCAGGGTGCGGATGAAACTCGGCATCTCTGAACTCCTACACCGAAATCGCCTTGTCGATCGCGAACGGCTGACCCGACCAGGCGCGCCGTGCGGTCCACGGCTCCGGCGCGGCCGCCCAGAACGCATCCGCCGCCGGAAGGCCGAGCGGCAGAAACGCGGTCGCGCACAGGTAGAGAGAGCCGGTGGAAATGTACGACTCGCCGACGCCCGGCTGATGACCGCAGAACCCGATCCGCAGCCATCCGTCCGTATCGAAGGTGCCCGGCGCCTCGAGTGTACGGCGGATCACGGCGGTCAGCGCGCCGCGCACCTGGGCCGGCGACACGTTCTCGGGCAGGGCGCGGCGCAGCGCGATCTGGGCGAGCAACTGGAACGCGCCGCAGCGGTAGGCCAGCGATCGGCCGAGCGGCGGAAAGCTCCCATCGGGGCCGATCAACCGCTCCTGCACCGCGGCGTACCGCCGCGCCCGCTCCTCCACCCGCGCGGATAGCGTCTTCCAGGCGGGCTGGCGTTCGCGGAACACCTCGAGCACGTCGAGCAGCATCGGCTGGATCACGAAGCTGTTGTAGTAGTCCCAGTGAAACGCGGGACCGTCGCCATAGGCGCCGTCGCCTTTGTACCAGGCCTCGTGCTGCCGGACGGCGTAGTCCACGCGCATCAAATCGGCACGGCCGCCGAGCGCCGACACGCCGGCCTCGACCATCGCCGAGAACAGCAGCCAGTTGTTGTAGCCGGGCGTGATGACGCGCGTCGACTCGAGCGCCGCGAGGAGATTCCGTGCGGCCCGCGCGTCGAGCGGCTCGACCAGCGTCCGCCGCGCGCGCAGCAGTCCGTGCGCGAGGAAGGCCGCGTCGACCAGCGGCTGGCCGCCGCGCGTGAAGTTCAGGAAATCGGGCGAGGCCGGATCGACCGCCCGATCGATGGCGGCACGCGCGAGCTCCGCCGTCGCGCCGCGCGCCCGCCCCTCCTCGGACGAATCCGCGGCCAGCTCGAGCCACGGGGCGACGCCGGCGACGAGACGCCCGAGCGCTTCGAGATGCGTGACGTCCGCCCGATTCCCCCCCGCCGCCTGCTCCACGGGCATCCGCGCCTTGAGCGTTCCCGCGGCGAGATGCCTCAGCACCGGATCGGCGAGACGCCGGAGCAGCCCGACCCAGATCGCACGGTCGTCCGCCGGCGCGCTCAGGCTCTGAGTGACGGCCGTGCCCGACACGGTCGGAACCGCGAGGACGCCGGCGACCGACTGCAGCAACTCACGTCGATTCATGGATCTCCCGCTCATCTCCACCGCTTGCCGCTCTCCGCTGACCGCGCTCCGCGTTCAGCGGAAGTACCCGCGACGGGCTCTCACGGTCCATGGTTCGCGGCGGTTCAGGCGGACCTCCAGCGCGTGCCAGCCGGGGGCCGCATCCGTGGGGGAATAGCGCAGCACGTAGCTGGATCGAAAATCCTCCAGCGCCGCGGTGACCGCGCGCAGCGAATCGGGCCCGAGCTGACCGCCCGCGTGCATGTCGCCTCCCGTGCGCCGTGCCGCCTCGCGCAGCACTTCCAGATCGGCGTCGCGCCGGGGCAGCCAGTTCGGCGGCACCGGCGGCGGCGCCGCCGCGAACGTCACCGTGACGATGTGGAGCAGGACGTCGGAGCGTTCGGCGGCGTCGCGAACCGCACCGGCGTCGAGCGCGCTGATGGTATCGACGCCGTCGGTCAGCGCGATGAACAGATGCCGGCGATCGGCGTCCACCGGAGTCACCAGCCCGGCGAACAGCGCGTCGTGCACCGCGCTCGCGCCATTGAACGGAATCCGCGCCGGCCAGATCTGCTCCGCCGCGCTCCGCAACGGGAGGACTTCGTGCACCATCGTGTCGATGGACAACAGCCGGAACCGGTCGCTCGCACGAAGCCGGCGCGCGAGCGACGCCGCCTCGGCAACCAGCCGGCCGACGCCGGTTGCGGTGCTGCCGCTGGTGTCGATCGCCAGCGTGAGATCGATCGGCAGCTTCTCCATCGAGACTGCGTCGATCCTCTGCCCGTGGCCATTGTCGGTCAGCCGGAAATCCGCTGCCGTCAAGGCGGTGACCGGGGCGTTGCCGGACCGCACCGAGACGACGACCGATACCACGGTCCGCTCCGACCGGAACGGCACCTGGCTCGCTGCGACCGACACCACGGCCGCGAACAGCACACCGCAGGCGAGCGTCGGCCGCGGCGTCATCGAAGCTGCGTCCGGAGCTGCGCCACCAGCTCGGGCCAGAAGCGATAGTCCCCGTCCTGATACGTTCGCCACGGATCCGGGGCGGCGTCCGTCCCCGCGACCGCCGCCTCGACAACCCCTGGCGCGCGCGCACGGTCCGGTCCGCGGAACAGGATCCCGGCCAGGGCGAACGAGGCCGACTGCGCCCGCGGGAACAGCTCGAGCGCGGACGCGAACGCCGCCGCGGCGCCGGGCACGTCCGCCATGCCGAGCCGCGCGCGGCCGCTGAAGTAGCGCGAGAGATACAGCAGGAACCGATCGCCGGTCAACGGCTCGACGCGCGCCAACTGGGTCCACGCGTCGGCGTGCCGCCCGAGCCGCAGATAGGTGAGCCCGACGCGGAGGCGCGCCTCGGCCTCCACGACGCGGCGCGACGTCAAGCCCTCGAAGTCCTTCGCCAGCGACTGCAGCATCGCGGCGCCGGGGTCGCCCGCCCGGGCCTGCATCTTCACGACGTTCCAGCTCTCCTGTTCGCGCGCGAGCAGCCGCGCCAGCAGCAGCCGGTCGTCGTCAGGGAACCGCGCGAGGCTCTGAACGGGAAGATTGACGAGGAAGGCATCACGGGTGCGCTGCACGAGGGCGTTGGCCGCACGGTGCCAGGCGCGCTCGCCGTCAGACGGCGGATGCTCGGTCAGCAGCGCCGCGGCCCACGGAAGCAGCGCGCGCTGCGCTTCCCTGGCGCGCAGATCGGCAGCCGCGACCTCGAGCGCGGCGGACGCAACCGCGAGGCGGCGCCTGCGGGCCTCCGGCGGCGCGGCGTCGATCCACGGGTACGCGGCGGATCGCAGATCCATGACGAAGCCGTTCGTCTGGACGAAGCGAGCGATGGCGCTGTCGATCTGCTTCCCGGCGAGATACGCGTCGAAGAGATCGGCGGCGGGCATGTCCGCAGCCGGGCGCGGCGCGTCCTGCGTCAGGGACAGCAGGAAGAGCACGAGGATCGCGCGCGCCGGCATGGCGCGCATTATGAGGCAGTTCGGCTAGTTGAGGTACGTCGAGGACGACAGCCAGGAGCGATTCGGGTAATAGGCGAACAGCAGCCCGCCCCCCTTCACCGCGTTGATCAGCGACGCCGCGATCTCGGGCCGGACCGCAGGGCAGCCGAGACTGCGGCCGAGACGTCCCAGCGCGTGCGCCGTGGCGGGATTCACGTAGTCGGCGCCGTGAATCACGATCGCCCGCTCCCGTGCCCGATCGTTGATCCCCCGCTCGAGCCCGTCGAGGCGCAGCGACAGACCGTGCTTGCCCATGTAAGCTTCGGCCGTCCGGAAGAGGCCGAGACTCGACTGGTTGCTCTCCGGCACGTTCGAGAACGCCGTCGCGAGATTCGCGCCGCTGCCCCGCCCGTGCGCCACCAGCTCGTGGAACAACAGCGCGCGCGATCGGAGGTCGTAGACCCACATCCGCTTCTCGGTGGAGGGACGCGAGAAGTCGATCACCGTCAGCGTGCGTGGCTCGGCCGCGTCACCGCGGGAGACGGCCTGCGCGGCGGCGTCCATCGCCAGGGCGAACAGCGCGGGATCGATCCCGCCGCGGAGCGCCGGCGCCCACGCGGCGGCGTCGAACTCCGCTGCCACAGTGGTAACGGCTTTCCGCGCCGCCGCGGCTGAGGTTGCTGCCGACGGCTCGACCGTTCGCCCGGCGGCGGTGGAACCCGGCAGCGCCAGAACAGCCGTGGCAAGCGCGAAGCGAAACGTAGCCACACGTGTGGCAGCACGGAAAAAATGGAGCATTTTTGACGTTTGAACGCGGCCGCTGAAACGCGACCGCACAATCATTCTACCACACCGGACGGTAAATCCAATCGATTCTACACGATACGGAACAGCTTGAAGCCCGTCCGGCACACCCCGTGCTTTCAGGGCGCGCCATGGGTAGGCGCCTTCTCTTCAACCTCGGAGTCCTCCTCCTCGCGCTGTCCTCCCGGGCCGCAGCGGCCGAGCTGATGTGCGACCCGTCGTTTCAGGACTGCCGCGCGCTGCTCCTCTCGCGCATTCAGAACGAACCGACGGCCATCGATCTCGCCATGCTCTTCATGGAGGACGACGCGATGGCGGACGCGATCATCGCGCGCCACCAGGCCGGCGTGCGCGTGCGCGTCCTGATGGAGCCCCGCCGCAATCTCACCACGCCGAAGAACGAGATCATCCTGGCGCGCCTGAGAGATGCCGGCATCCCCATGCGCGCCAAGAGCGGCGGCGGCATGCTCCATTGGAAGTTCATGATCTTCGACGCGCAGAACGTCGTGGAGTGGAGCGCCGCCAACTACTCGGACTTCTACTTCAAGCCGATCGTCCCCTACGCCAACTACACCGACGAGGGAATCTATTTCACGGATCAGCCGAGCCTCGTCGACAGCTTCCGCCGGAAGTTCGACGACGCGTGGGTGGACGCGGCGGCATTCTATGACTACGCCAACATCGCGTCGGCGCCGGTGCGGCGCTACCCCCTCTACGCGATCGATCCCGATCTCAGCTTCGTACCGTTCGAGAATTTCGCCACCCGATCCGTGCCGCTCTACGACGCCGAGCAGGTGCGCATCGACAGCGTGATGTACAAGATCACGGACGCCAATCATGCCGACGGCCTGATTCGCGCCGCCAGGCGCGGCGTCCCCGTGCGGCTGATCGTCGAGGGGGAGCGCTACCGCAATCCCTCGAACTTCTGGCAGGCGTATCAGGTCGATCGCCTCTACATGGCGGGCGTGCAGATCCGCGATCGCGCGCACGAAGGCTTCCTCCACCAGAAGAGCACGCTGCTCTACGGACAGGCGACGACGATCTTCGGCTCGTCCAACTGGACCAACGAGTCGAACACGTCGCAGTACGAGCACAACTACTTCACCGCCAAGCCGTGGTTCTTCGAGTGGTTCCGGCAGAATTTCGAGCGCAAGTGGAACAACGCCGCCGGGGCGATCGAGACGGCGCCGTTCCGTCCGCTGCCGCCCGATGCGCCGGCCTACGTCTCGCCCGCGAACGGCGCGACCGGCGTCGCGACCAGCGGCACGGCGCTGCGGTGGAACCCGGGACTCTGGGGCTGGACGGCGGACGTCTACTTCGGCACCTCGCCGTCCCCGCCGCTGCTCGCCGCAGGCGTCACCGCCACGCCGAGCGAGGTGCACGGCTTCACCCTGCCGGCGCTGAACCCGGGGACGACCTACTACTGGAGGATCGTGAGCAAGACGGCGGCGCTCCAGCAGGCCGCGGGGGCGGTCTATTCCTTCACCACCGCCGGGGGCACGCCGCCTCCCCCACCGCCGAACGCGCCGCCGACGGTGTCGATCGCGAGCCCGGCCAGCGGCAGCACGTTCACCGCCCCGGCCACGATCGCGATCGCCGCCACCGCCGCTGACAGCGACGGGGCCGTCGTCCGCGTCGACTTCTACGCGGGCAGCAGTCTCATCGGCAGCGATACCAGCAGTCCGTTCCAGCTCACGTGGAGCAACGTGCCGGCCGGCAGCTACACGCTGACGGCGCGCGCGACGGACAACGCCGGCGCGGCCGCCTCCTCGTCGGGCGTCACCGTCACGGTGGCGAATGCGCCGCCACCGGCGTCCCTGCCCTCGCCCTGGCAGTCGCAGGACATTGGCGCCGTCGGCCCCGCGGGACGCGCCAGCGCCTCGAACGGCGCCTTCACGATCGCCGGCGGCGGCGCGGACGTGTGGGGCGCTGCCGACGCGCTGCACTTCGCCTGGCAGCGGCTCAGCGGAGATGCCGACGTCATCGCCCGCGTCAGCTCGGTCGAATACATCCACGCGTGGACCAAGGCGGGCGTGATGATCCGCGAGCGGTTGACCCCGGAATCGGCGCACGCGTTCATGCTCGTGTCGCCGGGCAAGGGGCTCGCGTTTCAGCGCCGCGTCGCCGAGGGCGGACTGTCGACGAGCACCGCGGGGGGCGGCGGGACTGCGCCGGCGTGGGTGAAGCTGGAGCGCCGCGCCAACACGATCACCGCGTCCGTGTCTGCCGACGGCTCGAGCTGGTCGGTCGTGGGCAGCGATACGTTCGCGATGGGCGCCGACGTGCACGTCGGGCTCGGCGTGTCGAGCCACGACGCGACGCGGCTGGCGACCGCCGGGTTCGACAACGTCACCGTGCGAAGCGTGACGCCGACGCCGCCGCCTCCGCCGCCGCCGGCGCTGCCGGATCCCTGGAAGGCGCAGGACATCGGCGCGGTCGGCGCCGCGGGATCGGCGGCGGCCTCGAACGGCACCTTCACCGTCAAGGGAGCCGGGGCGGACGTGTGGGGCTCGGCCGACGCATTTCAGTTCGTCTGGCAACCCCTCACCGGCGACGCCGACGTCGTCGCGCGCGTGGCGTCGGTGGAGTACGTGCACGCATGGGTGAAGGCGGGCGTGATGATCCGCGAGCGCCTCGCCGCGGACTCGCCGCACGCGTTCATGCTGGTGTCGGCGGGCAAGGGGATCGCGTTCCAGCGGCGCGTCGCGTCGGGCGGGCTGTCGGCCAACACCGCCGGAACGTTCGGCGCCGCGCCGGCGTGGGTCAAGCTGGAACGCCGAGGCGGCACCATCGCCGCGTATCAGTCGGCGGACGGGGTCAGCTGGTCGTTCGTCGGGCAGGACACGTTCGCGATGCCGGCGACGGTGTACGCCGGGCTCGCCGTCTCGAGCCACGACGTATCACGAACGGCGACCGCGACGTTCGACAACGTCCGCGTGCAGGCGACGACCGCGCCGCCGCCCCCGCCGCCGTCCGGGATCAAGGAGATCGTGCTCTACGCAGCCGATGCCACGACGGTGGCGGGGCCGTGGCGGCTCGAAAACGACAGCACCGCCGCGGCGGGCAGGCGCGCGTGGATTCCCGACATGGGCGTGCCGAAGGTCGTCACGCCGCTGGCGGATCCGTCGGGCTACGTCGAGTTCACGTTCAACGCCGACGCCGGCCGGGCGTATCGTCTGTGGATCCGCGGCATGGCGGAACGCAACGACTGGAGCAACGATTCGGCGCACATCCAGTTCTCGGGCGCGGTCGACGCGCAAGGCACGCCCATCTACCGCATCGGGACGACGAACGCGGCGCAGTTCCTCCTCGAATCGTGCAGCGGGTGCGGCGTCGCCGGCTGGGGCTGGGAAGATCACGCGTGGGGTGCCGGGGTGATGGCGCCGGTGCTGTACTTCGCCACCACCGGCCCGCAGCGCATCCGCGTGCAGAACCGGGAGGACGGCCTCTCGATCGATCAGATCGTGCTGTCGGCAGAGCGCTACCTGAACGCCGCGCCCGGCAGCGGCAAGCTGGACTCGACCATCGTGCCGAAGTGAGACGGGCCATCGGGTGATCGGGTGATCGGGTGATCGGGTGATCGGGTGATCGGGCGATCGGGTGATCGGGCACCGAATGCGGAAAGCTGTGAGCGGACGGCGCCGAGCGGCGGGCACGACTGTATCGCGCGCCGGATTGCGGTATAATCGGTGGTTCAAGCTGATCGCTTGACCCCTCTTCGTGCGGAAGTGGCGGAACTGGCAGACGCGCAAGCCTCAGGAGCTTGTGGCCGCAAGGTCGTGAAGGTTCAAATCCTTTCTTCCGCACCAAAACACGAGAGGCCCAGTATTCGCTGGGCCTTTTTCATTTTTAGCTAACGCGCAGCTAACGCCGCGCTCGGACCGCTCCGAATCGACGCGCGGCCGAACCTCGACCGCGTAGACGGTGGCAGGAGCGGTGGCGCCGGGAGCCTTGGGGTTACCCTTACCGGGTCCCGGCCGGACGCGCCTGCCAGCCGCAGTAGAGCCGGTTACGAGCCGTCGTCGTCCGGTTCTCGCGGTCCGTCTGGTGCGTCGATCAAGTCGTGCTCGTCGCCGTCGTCGCACGCGTCCGGTTGCGCCATTTTCGTGAGCAACCTGCGCTTGCCCGGAAGCACGAACACGGGGGGGAAGGATGGGATGCGTCAACGGTCGATTACGCGACCTCAGCGAACTTATCGGCGGTGCTCACCACGAGCCCGGATTCTTGTAGGACATTTCCCGATAGACCAGAGCGGACTCAGTAGCAATACTATCCGGCAAAATCTTCCGCTCCGATACAAAATTGAAACCCTCGCGCGTTTGATTCGTTGTCCTTGGAGGCGCACCGTGGGCCCGTTACGCAGGTTTTCCGGCCAGCAGGCCCTGCTAATCTCACTCGCAGTGGTCGTGTCGTCGTTGCTTATTCCCTTGCGCGCGACAACCTGTGCCTTGGGAGGCTGTCCCGATCAGCCGCATTTCGGACCAGCAGAGACGTTGATCCCCATGCTGTCGAGGAACGGTCAGCAATGCGAGGCCGACAGTTACGTGCAAGGCAATAAGCCCTATCCGGTTGATGCACGTTCCGAAGCATATGGGTCGTGCGACAGGTATGCCGAGGATGGTGTGACGGGTGACTGCATTCTCTATGCGACGGAGCAGCGCGGCGTGGTCGGCGTTCTAGTGCGGGAGGACAGTACTTTTGACCAGGGATATTTTTCTCCTGTCGGCGCATCGCCGCACGTGTTCGATACCCGGGTAACTGGTACGACGACGCCAGAAAACATGAATTGGTACTTCTATTACGAAGGCCTGCGGACATTACGCTACCGAGCGTCGTTTGCACAGACGGCATGTTTAATGCCGCCTGCGTGGAAAGAAGAGACGATCAATTTTCGAGTGTTGAATTGTCTCCCGATGTGGAACAGAACTACCCCGACTGCCCCGATCGTCCACGTGGCACCCCAAACGATAAACGTGTACATTGATCCGACGTTGTGGCCGAATATGGATACCGGAATTCGTCAGGCAATCACGGCTCTGAACGCCGCGCTGGATCCCTTCCGCGGTACAACGCAACTTCCGACCTTTGTGCCAACGACGAGCGGCCCCTGCGGGGGGCCGTACTGTATCAACATGCGTGCTGGTACGCCTCCCGGCACAGCGTGTGCTGGAGGTCCCATCACGTTCGATCCCAGCACTGGTGCGGTCATCAGTTCCAACAACTATTGGCCTGTTACGTCGAGCAGTATGACGTGGGGAGTGAATTTCATTACGCGAACCGCGCTGCACGAACTGGAGCACCACTTGGGGCTGCAGGACAACTCCGCCTGGTGTCCCTTGAACTCCACGGGTTCGGTGATGGGTTCGCCGATACCCTGTGGGGCGACTTCCGGCTACCCGACGAGCCCCACGCTCAGCGACATCACACCTATTGTGCGTTCCGTGTACGGCGGGCAATCGACAAAGACCTGTCCAAGTACGAACTGAGGCACCGATGCGTCACATCATCCTTCTGCTAGTGGCACTTTCCCTCGGCACGCCTGAGGCTCAGGAGACGCTGCGAACGCTGGTCCGCCAACATGGGCACGTCACGCAGGCGATTCAGAACGAGTACCCGCCAGCTACGTTCGGAGAGCTGGTGAAGCACTCGAACTTAGTGGCCAGAGTCGTAGTCATCAAGGAGCGCGCCGTGCTCAGTCCGGATGAGACGACCGTGTCGACACGGTACACGGCACAGTTACTCGACGTGATGCACGCGCGTGGACGCGCCCCTGTGACGGGTGGGAATATCGAAATCGATCGACTGGGCGGCACGATCATTCTCGAGGGAAAGACCGTTAACGTCTACGAGTCGGACTTTCCGAATTTCGAGCTAGGGGATGAGTATATCTTGTTTTTGGGTGGTTCGGGCGGCCAGGTCTACGATGTCCCAGCCGGCGGTCAAGGCGCCTTTAAGGTCGTAGGCGGACTGGCGCAGCAGGTCTCACGAAACAACGCAGTCATCAGACAACAGATCCCTCAGTTGTCGCTAGAACGCCTGCGCGCGGAGGTCACCGCCGCGGCATCACGTAAGTAGCCGCAGGTCCGCTGCCGGCGCAAATGGAATAGCGAGGTCTTGGCCCAGGGCGAAGTAGACGGGTAGTGCGCGGCGAGCCGCAGCGCCGGGAATACCCGCCGCTCAAATACGCGCCGCACGGCCGACAACGCTTCGGCCATGGACCGCTCCGGAGCAATCTCGCGCCCGATAGCCTCGCGCACGTCCAGCCCGTTCGGACCTTTGGACAAGCCGCAGAGCGTCAGCGCCCACGGCCCATAGATGCGAATCTTCGGCCGACGCTCGCCGGGATGCAGGCGGCGGTCGTCAGGCGTGGCGCCGATCTCACGCGAGTCGGACGCGAGGATGATTCGGTCGGATTGGCGAAACACGACGATACGCCTCATAACCACTCCAGTCGTAAAGTGCCGGTGCCGCTGCCGCTGCCGCCACGGAGGTAGACGGACGACAGGCGGCTGACGCAGGGGACCGGCGGCTCCCTGTTTGCGCATCGGGTTTGCACCGTTGGGAACGACGGCGGGAGATACCGATGCGCCGCAAATCAAAAGGGTCGGGCAACGCCGCCTTGCGGCGGCTTCACGATCAGGGCACTGCCCGCTGCCCTGCGATTAGTCGTTCCGCCGATCCATGGACTCCCTCGCGGGACGCCGCGCCGAGGCGGAACGTGTCGGAGTCGGCAGTGGCGGACTAGCTCTCAGCGGGCACGAAGCGGTCCGCCCATGCCGCCGCCTGTCGCTCGTTCAGTTCAACCATGTCGCCGGGACGGAGAAGGTTGCCGTTCAACTCCGCCACACCTGGCTTGCCGACATACGTGTAGCGCCCGGGCCAGGTCGTCGTCGGCCGTCGGAGCGGAACCGGCAGCGACGATGTATTCTCGCAGCGTGCCGGAGAAGGCTGCGTGATCAACAGGTAGTCGCCCTGCATGTGGCCGACTATTTCTCCAACATTGAACAATTTTTCGGGATTGTCCGACGGATCAGGCGGCAGATTGGCATCGAGGTCTCCTCGGCGCACGCGCGATCCCACTGCGACGGTAGCGGCTCTCTTGAAAAGGAATTGACAGTGCTGACGGCGGCGTTCCCGCGATGAAGTGTCTACCAAGGGCTCAGGCAAATTCACCACGAGCCTGAATTTTGAATTTTACTCGACTCTCACCGTCACCCGACGCGGACCCGGGAGTCGTGTAGAGCTTAAACCCGTCTGGCCGTTGTTTCGTACCCGACTCGGCCCCGAATGTAATCAACATTGAGGGAAGGGTTACGACGAAACGGTCGCTCGTAGAAGTATTCGTGAGTACGGCCCGTGTCATATGGAATCGCCCATTCGCTCTCTAACACGTCGGCACTGCGGGTTCTGGCGCGATTCGCTCTCCAGGTCAGCAAGAAGGCAACTGCGGAGGCAGCCGCGAAGCCCAGGGGCAGGCGTCGTTCCCCTTGGTAAGTGACGAGACTAAAGACTAGCGACGCGATCGATGCCACAATCGCAGCGGCTTCTAGTGGTCGCCACCAAACACTTCCGGCTTGAGTCTGCACGGCGACATTATACGAAGGTGTTCAATCAAACATTTCCTAAACGAGACGCGAGGCCCCCAACGGGAGGGCCTCGATTCTGGCAATTCGGCAGGTTAGCGGGCGGATTCTGAGGAGGTTTTCTGAGACAGCCAGCGGTGGGCGGTGGCGGGGCTGACCCCAAGCCGCGTGGCCTCGATGAACTGCTCGTCGCAGAGCTTCCGTCCGCGTATGCTATTTTTCTGTCGGCGTATACTCTCGTTTAAAATCCGAGTTACAGAACGCACAGTTGTTAGGGAACAACATTCCGCCCATAGGGTCCACTCGGCCTCCGCCCAACGTACGCGACGCTCATACGCAAGACGCCGGCAGCGCGGGCACCGCAGATAGCCGAGCATAATCTGACCAGAACATGGCGAATGCAATGCCGAGCAGAAGTAGGCTGTGTCGCTCAGTTACCGCCTGCAATCCAAAGGCACTGAAGAAATTAAGCACTGTAAGGAAGGCAAGAACGATCATCTTCTTCCTTACAGGCCATTTAGCTACCTGCATGTCCCATCCACGGTTCATGCCCTTACCCACAACAGCGACGCCAGTCCCGCCCACTGAGGCAGAGATTCCTTTACCAATCCCAAACGTTATAACGCCGCCGGAACCCCTCTGTCACTGAACGCCACGCTCATGCCTATCGGCCCGAACTGCGCTCCGACTATGCTCGCGGAGCCCGCACAGCAGGTGGCCGCGACGAGGGGTGCCGTCCTGCAGGGTAGCGCAGTCGTCGATCAGTTGTCGTCCGCGTCCCGTCCGGTGAGGGCGCGCACCACCGCCGCACCCAAGACGCCGTAGGCGAATACCTTGCTGGTTACGGCCCACGCTGAACCTACGGCATCGATCTGATCCAGTGGCAGCAGGGAGATAGCGTAGGCAACCGCCAGACCGGCTACAACGATCAAGGCGAATCGAGCCATCGGAGGGCACGAGTGTACCGCCCAAGTGAACGGACAGCGACCGCGCGACTAACGAATTTTGTGTCAACGCCGGACCGACGTGGATGCGCGGGCGCACCAACACAATAAAGGCCCAGTATTCGGTGGGCCTTTCTCGCGTTCAGACTACTGACAGGGCAATTCCCGTCGCGCATCTGCGCGCCCCTCGACCCTCGGACCTCGCCCCTACGCCATCAAATCCATGCAGGCGACATTCAGCCGGAAGTAAAGAGCGCGATCGAAGCTCCCCTCCTCGACGCACGCGCGCAGCTGGGCGCTCGTCGTGCTGATCACGCGGGTGCGCAGGTTCGGCTCCTCCAGCCACTTCAACAGGCGGAACTGATCGAAGGCCGGGAGCGCCTCGACGCCGCGCAGGATCAGGGTGCCGGCTTGCGTCGGCGGGGGCAGTTGAAGCGCGCTGTTCGGCGTCCAGATCTCCACCGCGCCGCACAGCGTCGGGATGAAGTGCAGCAGCGCGAGCTGGATGAGATCGTCGGTGCCGGTCAGCAGCAGATTGACGCGCGGCGTGCTCTCCACGAGCAGGTCGGCGTTGGCGGCACGCGCCATGGGCCAGTAGGTGCGGTGTTCGGCTTCCGCGAAGACCGTCGAGGAGTTCTCCATGATGCCCTTCCCTGGTTCAGAATGGCCGACGTGCCGCGACTGTAACGGCGCGATACGCCGAGCACCATCGGGAACACGGCGGAATCCTCTAGGGAAGATCCCTTAGGCGGTCATCTGTTGCAGGAACGGGATTTAGACGGGAGATCCGGCGGTTACGACTGGTGCAGCCAGCCCTGGAGCACCGCGTACTTCACGATGTCGATCCGCCCGGACAGATCGAGCTTCCGCATGGCGTTGGCCTTGTGCGCTTCGACCGTCTTGACGCTCAGCGACAGCCGCGCGGCAATCTCCTTGTTGCTGTAGCCGCAGGCGATCAGCCGCAGCACTTCCAGCTCGCGCTCGCTCACCCCGCCGCTCGGCTGGCGCTGGTGAGTGGACGGCCGGCCGACGAACGCCGCCGTGACGCGCGCCGTCAGCGCCGAATCGATGTAGGTGCCGCCGGCGGCGGCGGCGCGGATCGCCTGCAGCAGTTCCGCCGGCTCGCTCTGCTTGAGCACGTACCCGCGGACGCCGGCTTTCAGCAGCTCCTGCAGGTAGGCCTCGTCGGTGTGACGCGTCAGCGTGACGATCGCCGCGTTCGGCTGGAGCTGCCGGAGCTTCCGCGTCGCCACCAGTCCGGTCATGCCCGGCATCGACACGTCCATCACGACCACGTCGGGCCGGAGTTCGACCGCGCGGCGGATCGCCGCCGCCCCGTCGCCCGCCTCGGCGATCACCGTCAGATCCGGCTGCCCGTCGATCAGCAGCTTCAACCCGTGCCGCACGACGGCGTGATCGTCGGCCAGCAGCACGCGCAGACGGGGCTTGGCGTCAGCCATGATCGTTCACCCGGACCAGGATGGTCGTCCCTCCGCCGATGGAGGATTCGATCTCGAGACTCGCGCCGATCAGCGAGGCGCGCTCCTGCATGCCCAGCAGGCCGAAGCCCCCCGTCTTCGCGTCGGGCGCGAAGCCGGCGCCGTCGTCTTCGACGACCAGCAGCACGTGATCCGCGGTGCGCTCCAGAATCAGTTCGACCTGCGTCGCCCGCGAATGCTTGGCGACGTTGGTCAGCGCCTCCTGGGCGATGCGGTAGAGCGTGGTCTCCGTCTCCGGAGCGAGCCGGCCGTCGAGGCGGCCGGAGACGTGCAGCTCCGCCCCGATGCCGGCGCGCGCCGACCAGTTCTGGATGTAATTGGAGAGCGCCGCCTGCAGGCCGAGATCGTCGAGCGCGGTCGGCCGCAGCTCCCACACCAGATCGTCGACGTCGCGATCGAGCTGCTGCGCGACGGCCTGCAGCGCGTCGATGCGATCGCGCAGCTCGGGGCGATCGGCGAGCGCGTCCTTCAGCGACGCAATGCGGTGCCCGAGCGCCGTCAGCTGCTCGCCGAACTGGTCGTGCATCTCGCGCGCGATCCGCCGCCGCTCGTCTTCCTGTGCGAACACCAGCCGCCCGAGCAGCTCGGTCCGCGCCCGTTCGGCGCGCTCCCGCTCGGCCATCTCGGCGCGGAGCGCCTCGTTGGCTCGCGCCAGCTCCACGGTCCGTTCGCGCACGCGGACTTCCAGTTCCTCGTGCGAGCGCCGCAGCAGATCCTCCGCCCTCTTCCGTTCGGTCAGGTCGAAATGGGTCCCGACGATGCGCACGACGGGGCCGCCGGGATCGCGCCGCACCGGAAAGCCGCGGGAGAGGACGTGGATGTAATGGCCGTCCTTGTGGCGAAGCCGGAATTCCGCTTCGTAGGTCGGCTGCCCGCGCGAGACGCTCTCGTGCGCGCGATCGGCGCGGGGGCGATCGTCGGGGTGGACCAGCCGCTCCCAGGCGCTGACGTGCGGCTCGATCTCCTCCGGCGCGTAGCCGAGCATCTGCGTCCATCGCGGCGAGTACGTCACCGCGTCGGTCTCGAGATTCCAGTCCCAGACCCCTTCCTGCGCGCCGGCGAAGGCGAGCGTCAGCCGCTCCTCGCTCTGGCGCAGCGCCTCCTCGGTCCGCTTGCGCTCCGTGATGTCGAGATGCGTGCCGACGATGCGGACGACCGGACCGCCGGGGTGCGTCCGGACCGGCAGGCCGCGCGACAGCACGTGGATGTAGTGCCCCTCCTTGTGCCGCAGGCGGAACTCTCCCTCGTAGGTGCCGGCGCCGTGCAGCAGGCTCTCGTGCAGCGCCTCGGCGCGCGGCTTGTCGTCGGGGTGCAGCAGCCGCTCCCACGCGCTGACGTGCGGCGCGATCTCGTCCTCGGCGTAGCCGAGCATCTCCTTCCAGCGCGGCGAATAGACGACGGCGCCGGTCTCGAGATTCCAGTCCCACACCCCTTCCCGCGCGCCGGCGAAGGCGAGCGTGAGCCGCTCCTCGCTCTCGCGCAGCAGCGCCTCGGCGCGCTTGCGCGCCGAGATGTCGCGGACGATCACCTGGATCGCGGGCCCGTCGGGTTCGTCGAGGCGGATCGAATTCACTTCGACGTCGGTGACCGCGCCGTCGAGCCGGACGATCTTTTCTTCGGCCGGCGGGACGGCGTGCCCGGCGAGCATCCGCGCCACCCGCTCACGGATGAGCGCGTGGCTGCCGGGATGGAACAGCTCGAAGGGGGAGCGCCCGAGGATCTGGCCGGGGGAGGCGGCGCCGAACAGCCGCATCGCCGCAGGGTTCAGGAAGACAATGCGATCGTGCCGGCTGATGAAGATACCGTCCGGGGACAACTCGACCAGCCGGCGGTAGCGGTCTGGAGGATCGCTCGCCACGCGCAGAGTGTATACCGGCGCGCGGCGGCGATCTCCGATTCGCGGTAGTAGATAATGCGCCGTGGTGAGGCGCCGCGTGCTCCCCCTCCTCGTCGGCCTCGCACTGGTGATCGCCGCGCTCGCGCTGCTGGTGCGCTGGGTCGAGCCGCAGCTCGCGTTCTTTCCGTTCAAGGGGGAGAGCGAGACGCCGCGCGATTTCGGCATTCCGTTCGAGGCGGTGACGATCGAGACCGCGGACGGCGAGCGGCTGCGCGCGTGGCGGATGAGCCCGGCGGCGCCGCAGGCGGCGCGCGCCCGGATCGTGTACTTCCACGGCAACGGCGGCAATCTGTCGAACTGGTCGCCGATCCTGGCCGGGATCGTCCGCCGCGGCTACGCCGTGTTCGCGATCGACTACCGCGGCTACGGGCTGAGCACGGGGCGGCCGACCGAACGCGGCCTGTACAAGGACGTCGAGGCGGCGACCGCGGCCGCATGGCCGCAGCCGGCTCCCGGCGTCCCCCTCGTCTACTGGGGACGATCGCTGGGCGGGTCGATGGCGGCGTACGCCGCGACGCTGAAGAAGCCGGACGGCGTGATCGTGGAAGCGGGCTTCCCCAGCGCCCGCGCCGCCGTGCGCGGATCGCCGGTGCTCGCGGCGCTGTCGCTGTTCGCGAGCTACCGCTTCCCCGCCGGCGAGTTCCTCGCCCGCGCCGGCGCGCCGGTGCTGATGCTGCACGGCGATCGCGACAGCGTCATCCCCCACGCGCTGGGGCGCGAGCTGTTCGCCGCCCTGCCGGAGCCGAAGACCTTCGTCACCATCCCGGGCGGCGATCACAACGACGCCGCCCCGCCGGACGCCGCGGCGTACTGGGCGGCAATCGATCGCTTTGTTGCGGCGCCCGCCGCAAAGATGTAGCATAGGCTACATCTCCGATCCCGGACGCACCGGGAACCCGGCAACCGCGAAAGTCAGGAGCGCACCGTGACGCCCGAACGCGCCGTCGAGATCTTTGCCGTCGTCAACTTCGTCGTCATCGGCCTGTCGCACGTCGCCCGGCCGCGGGTGTGGGTGCACTTCTTCGTCCTGCTGCGCGAGAAGGGGCATCCGGGCGTGTTCGCCAACGGCATGCTGAGCCTGCTGGTCGGTTCGATCATCGTCGCGTTCCACAACGTGTGGAGCGGGTGGCCGATCCTCCTGACGGTGATTGGCTGGGCGCAGGTCGTGAAGGGCCTGGTCTCGCTGGTCGCCCCCGCCGTCGGCATGCGGGGGTTGATGCGCGTCTCGATGGAGCGGGCGCGGGAGTTCCAGTACGCCGGCGCGATGTTCCTCGTGATTTCGGCGCTGATCGCCTGGGGCTGGCGGGGCTAGATCAGTTGGCGATCTTGTAGAGCTTCGACTCGGTGCGGATGTACAGCGCGTTGCCGGCGATCGCCGGCGAGGCCAGCGACATCTCGCCCAGGTCGTTCTTCGCCACTTCCGTGTACGCCGCGCCGGCGTCGAGCACGAACGTGGTGCCTTCCTCGGTGAGCAGGAGCACCCGGTTGCCGGCGCCGATCGGCGAGGCCGAGAACGTCTGCCCGCCGCCGCCGACGCGGACCTTGTAGGCGAGCCGGCCGGTCCTGGCGTCGAACACGGTGAGGATGCCGGTGTCGTGAATCACGTACGCGCGGCCGTGGTGGACGAGCGCCGACGGCGTGTAGCCGGAGGCACGCGGATGCGACCAGGCGATGAACGCGCTGCTCGTCTCGCCCGGCGGAAGCGTGATGTCGCCGCTCGCCCCCGGCTTGATCGCGTAGAAAGGCCGGTTGGCGTCTCCCTGCGATCCGGTCCCGACGTAGAGCAGGCCGCCGGCGGCGAACGGCGAGGCGGTCGGCATCGACATCCGCGTCACGCGCCAGAGCTCCCTGCCGTGCAGGTCGTACGAAACGACGTTGCCCTGGCCCGTGGTGATGATCTCGGTGCGCACCGCGTTCTTCCACACGAACGGCGTCATCCACGAGGACTTCACCGGAAAGCCGGTCCCGGAGCGCGGCGTGCGCCACAGCTCCTCCCCGGTCTTCGCATCCAGCGCCGCCAGCGACGGCTCGGTCTCGTTGTCCTGCAGCAGATAGATGCGGCCATCGGCCAGCGTCGGCGACGAGCCGGTGCCGAAATCCAGATAGATCGGCCTGGGGGCCCACTGCTTCTTCCACAGCAGCGTACCGTCGAGCGCGTACACGAACAGGCCGACGTTCTGGCCGAAGGAGACGTACAGGCGCTGGCCGTCGGTGACCGGCGTTTCCGAGGCGTAGGTGTTCTTGCGGTGCCGCCCGCGGAACGGCGTCGTGCGAATCGCCTCGCGCTCCCACTTCACCTTGCCGGTGCGGGCATCGAGCGCGAACACCATGTAGCGCACTTCATCGGCTTCGGCCGACGTCTCGCCGTCGCGCTCCGCCGAGCGCCTGCCGATCTCCTCGTTGGACAGTCCCTGCGCCTGCATCTCGGCGATGTACTCGTTGCCGTACAGCCCCGGCGTCGGCTTCTTGAACGGCCGGCTGCCGATCGCCGAGGTGACGAACACGGTGTCGCCCCACACGATCGGCGACGACCAGCCGTGCCCCGCGATCGGCACCGCCCACTTCACGTTCTGCGACGTCGACCAGCGATCCGGCAGCGCGGCCGCGGGCGCGACGCCGCTCATCCCGTGGCCGCGGAAGCCCGGCCAGGTATCTTCCGGTTTCGGATCTGCGTACGCAGACGAGGCGACGATCAACGCGGCGGCGAACAGAAGCTGTTTCATGGCTTTCGGAATCGGATCGAATAGTGTCCGGGCACGATGCCGCTCTCGGCCTCGCGCTTCAGGCCGGCCGCCGCCGCCAGCTTGACCACGTCGTCCGCCTCGAGGCCGGTGACCTTCCTGCCGTCGTTCTCCTGCGGGACGTCGACGACGAGCAGGATGCCGCCGGTGCCGAGCGCCGCGGCGGCGCGGTCGATGACGCCCTTGTGAAGATCGGTTGCGCTGAACACCTCGATCAAGGCGATGGCGTCCACCCGTCCGTCCGGGATGCCGATGGCTCCGGTCGTGCGGTCGAGCGTGCCGAACATCACGCGGCCGTTGGGCCCCACGAGCGGCGCGAGCTCGGACGCGATGACGGCGGCCGGCGACGAACCGACCTCGGCGACCGACATCCCCGGCTTGAGCTGCATCAGCGCGGCGATGGCCGCCCGGTAGCGATGGACCGCCGTCGCGGCGTTGTCCTGGGCGGCCAGCGTGGCTGCCGCGACGCACACCCATGCGGCCGGGAGCGCGACCCTCTGCATGAGGGGAGCGTAGCACGGCGGTCGCGCCCGGCCGGCGGCGGAGTGACGAGCGGCTTGATGAACCGCCGCGCCGCCGGAGTGCGACAATGATCGCATCGCTACCGATCGCCTCGCCATCGTCGCCGCTGACGGCGTGTTCTCGCATTTCGATCTGGCGCAGGCCGCGGCGCGCGTGGCCGCCGGACTCGCCGGCCCGGGCGGCGACCTTCAGGAGGCGCGCGTCGCGTACCTCGTGCCACCGAGCTTCGCCCACGTCGTCGTCTCGCGCGCGATCTGGCTCGCGGGCGGCGTCGCCGTACCGCTGGCGACGTCACATCCGCCCGCCGAACTCGAACACGTGGTGCGGGATTCGGGCGCGTCCGTCGTCATCGCCAGCGGCCGCCGGAGCGATGACCTGGAAGCGATCGCGGCCGCGGCCGGCGCCCGCTTCCTGCGCACCCCCGACCTGCTCGCCGACGCGCTGGCCGCGGGCGATGATCCGGTCGTGCGCCTGCCCATGGGCGCCATCGGCGTCTGGTCCGACCCCGGACGCCGGGCGCTGATCCTTTACACGAGCGGAACGACGGGCAAGCCGAAAGGTGTGGTCACGACGCACGGCAACGTGTCCGCGCAGATCGCCATGCTCGTCGACGCGTGGGAGTGGAGCGCGGACGACCGCGCGCTCCTGGCGCTGCCGCTGCACCACGTGCACGGGTTCATCAACGTGCTCGGCTGCGCGCTCGCGGTACAGGGCAGCTGCGAGATCCTGCCGCAGTTCGACACCGAGCCGGTGTGGGAGCGGCTCGCCTCGGGCGAGATCACCGTGTTCTCGGCGGTGCCGACCATCTACCACCGGCTGATCGCTTCGTGGGATGCGGCGCCGCCGCCGGTCCGCCGCGCGCGATCCGAAGGCGCGCGGCGGGCGCGCCTGATGATGTCGGGATCGGCCGCTCTGCCGCGCCGCACGCTCGAGCGCTGGCGGGAGATTACCGGCCACACGCTGCTCGAGCGCTACGGCATGACCGAACTGGGAATGGCGCTGTCGAACCCGCTGCACGGCGAGCGGCGCCCGGGTTTCGTCGGCGCCCCGCTGCCCGGCGTGGAGGTCCGCACCATCGATGGAGAGCTCCAGGTCCGCGGGCCGGCCGTCTTCCTCGAGTACTGGCAGCGGCCGGACGAGACGCGCCGCGCGTTCGACGACGGATGGTTCCGTACTGGCGATGTGGCGGTGCTGGACGCCGGCGCCTATCGGCTGCTCGGCCGGCGCAGCGTGGACATCATCAAGACCGGCGGCTACAAAGTCTCGGCGCTGGAGATCGAGGAGACGCTGCGCGAGCATCCCGCCGTCGCCGATTGCGCGGTGGTTGGAGAAACGGACGAGGAGTGGGGCGAGCGGGTGATCGCGCTGGTCGAGCTGAGTGCCGGCGCAACGCTCGAGCTCGAGGAGCTGCAGTCATGGCTCAGGCCGCGGCTGGCGCCGTACAAGGTGCCGCGCGCGCTGCGCTGCGGTCCGCTCCCGCGAAACGCCATGGGGAAGGTGATCAAACCTGTCGTCAGGTAAATCACCCGGTCAAGAACTGCATACTCGATGCATACACAGCAGCACCTCACCTGGGGGATTTTCCGGGCATCGAATGTGCTTGATCGGGGGCATCCCGATGCCGAAGGACTGGAAGAACGAGGACGATATCAAGGCTGAGCTTCGTGTTCTGACCGACGAGCTTCGCAACCTGCGACACGAGCTGCGGAACATGGTGGCCCCTCCCAAGCCGAAGAATCCATCGCGCGCATTCCTGCACCGGCACTCGTGGCAGGGGATGCCCAAACCCGACAAGAAGAACGACTGACCAGGGCCTACAATGGCGGCGCATGCGGCGCCGCCGGTTCTTCGCCACCGCGTTCGGTCTCCTCGCCGCCGCGGGTCCCCTCCGCGCCGCACGACGTCAGCCGGCCGCCCGCTCGCGGCTGATTCTCCTCGGCACGGCCGGCGGCCCCACTCCCAAACGCACCCGGTCCGGACCGTCCCAGGTCATCGTGGTCGGCGACCGCGGCTACGTGGTCGACTGCGGGGACGGGGTCGCCCGGCAGATGATGATCGCCGGCGTCTTCCGCACCCTGCGCCACGTGTTCATCACCCACCATCACTCGGATCACAACGCCGATTACGGCAACCTGCTGCTCCTCGCGTGGGGCGATCGCCTGACGACGAGGGTGGATGCGTGGGGACCGCCGCCGCTGACGCGCATGACGACGCTGTTCCTCGATCTCAACGCCGCCGACATCGACGTCCGCGTCCGCGACGAAGGACGGCCGCCGCTGGCGCCGCTGCTCCACCCGCACGATCTCGACGCGGGCGGCAAGGTCATGGAAGACGACCGGGTGCGGGTGACCTGCGCGGTGGTCGATCACCCGCTGGTGCCGCTGGCGCTCGCCTACCGGTTCGACTGCCCGGATCGGTCGATCGTGATCTCGGGCGACACGCGCCCCTCCGACGCCCTCGTGCAGCTCGCGCGCGGCGCCGACGTCCTGGTTCACGAGGCGCTCTACGCCCCGGCCGCGCCCGGCGCGCCCGGATCCGCGCTGCGCAAGCACGTGATGGACAGTCACACTACGGTGGAGGACGCGGGTCGCATCGCGACCAAGGCCGGCGTGAAGACGCTCGTGCTGTCGCATTTCGTGCCCGCCGAAGAGCCGCCGATCAGTGACGAGCAGTGGCTCGCCGGCGCCCGCCAGACCTTCGCTGGACGGATTGTGGTGGGGAGGGATCTGCTGGAGGTGTAGCTGTCCGGTAACCGGTAACCGGTAACCGGTTACCGGTTACCGGTTACCGGCTACCGGTTACCGGCTACCGGCTACCGGTTACCGGCTACCGGCTACCGGCTACCGGTTACCGGCTACCGGCTACCGGTTACCGGCTACCGGTTACCGGTTACCGGCTACGGGTTACCGGCTACCGGCTACCGGCTACCGGCTACCGGTTACCGGCTACCGGTTACCGGCTACCGGCTAGTGGTGCGCTAGAAGGCAAACCTCCCGCCGAACCGGAGGCTGCGCTGGCCGCCCGTCGTGCCAGTGACCTGACCGAACGTGTTGTTCGGAGCGACGCTGAATCCGGTGTTCGGGTTCCCCCACCGCACGGAGTTCGTCACGTTGAACGCGTCGACGCGGAACTCCGCGAACTTCGTGCCGCTGATCGTGAACCGCTTGAACAGCGCGGCGTCGAGCTGCCAGAAGCCGGGGCCCTCGATCGCGGAGTTGCGGCTCATGTTGCCCTGCGTGCCCGGGGTCGGCTGTGCGTAGGCGGCGGGATCGAAATAGAGACGGCCGGGCCCGAGTCCGCCGAGCACGCGCTGAGTCCCCACCACATTGGCGAAGGCGGTGGTCCCGGGCGTATTGAGCGCGGTCCCGTTGGCGGTAATCGTCAGCGGCGCGCCCGACTGCGCCACGAACAGCGTGCTGAACTGCCAGCCGCCGATGACCTTGCTGGCGAGCCCGTCGGCCAGCCAGCGCCGCCCCGGTCCGAACGGCAGGTCGTAAATCGTGGTCAGCGTGTAGACGTGCGTGCGGCCGAAGCCGGCGCGGCCCCAGCTCTTCGAGAAATCGATCGGCGAGTTGATCCCGCCGTTCTCGTCCACGTAATTCATCGCCCGGCTCAGCGTGTACGAATTGGTGATCATCACGCCCTGACGGAACCGGCGATCGATCTTCATCTGCAGGCCGTGGTACGTGCTCTTGCCGAGGTTGGTGCGCTCGCGGGACGTGCCGGTGCGGTTGAACGTCGCGAACTGCGGGCGGCCGTTGTTGCCCGAGTTGTAGACGAGGCTGGCGTTGCGGTCGACGTCCATGACCAGGTCGACGCCGCGGTTGCCGACGTAGGCGATGTCGGCCGACAGGAAGAACGGCAGCTGCCGCTGGTAGGCGACGTTCCACGAGTGCAGCGTTCCCTCGGTCAGCCCCGTCGGAATCACGTCCAGCGTCGCGTTCTGCAGCGATGTCCCGGCGATCGGAATGATGCCGGTCGCGGGAATCTCGAGCAGCGCCGGCGCCGGGAACCCGGCCGCCATCGATCCCTGCGCCTGGAAGCCGTTCGCCGCGGTCCCGTTGTAGTTCTGCTTCACGGGATAGTTGAAGGCGAACCGGTTGTCGGGGAACGGAATGGTGCTGGCGCCGTAGCCGGCCCGCACGACGGACTTCTCGCCGATACGCCAGGAGACGCCGGTGCGGGGTGAGAAGTGCGTGAGGTCCTTCTTGACGTTCAGCGCGTTGTCGAAGGCCCCGTAGCCGGCGACGTTGATCGTGTGCGTCGCGGGATCGTAGTTCGCCAGGCCGCCCTTGCCGGCGATGCCGACGAGCGGCGTGTAGAACTCCCAGCGGAGGCCGAGGTCGACGGTGACGTTCGAGCGGGCCTGCCACTTGTCGTGGACGAACGCCGCGAGGCCGGTGTGCCGCGTGCCGGGCTCGTCGAACACCTTCAGGTCGCGGCGCACGATCTGCGGCCAGTCGAGCAGGAACGCCGCAAACGAGTTCGCCTGACTGCTGGTGGACCCGGCGTCGGCGGGATTCGCCGTGCCGTTGGCGTTGAAGACGAACTCGCCGCGCGGGCCGCCCGCATCCTGCGTCTGCAGCAGCATGTCGGTGTTGTTCCGGTACTCGCCGCCGAACTTCAGCGTGTGCTTCGTCATCATCCGGGTGATGGTCGCGGCGACGTTGTAGGTCTTCTCCCACCGGTCCCACGGCTGGCTGTTCGAGAAGCCGAGCGCCGGATTCGAGAACCCGTTGTTGAGCGTGATCTGCGAGATCCCGCTCGTGAACTCGTTCAGGTTCGCACCCCGGATCCCGACCTCGGTGCTGGTCGTGAGACCGGCGCCCGTCGTCTCGGTGATGTTGCGGTAGTAGTTGAGGCCGCCGCGGACGTCCATGACGGTCTTGGCGCTGAAGACGCGCGTCCAGGTGACCGCGGTGCTCGAGCTGTTGTTGGTGCCGGTGCCGGCGAAGCCGCCGTTGGCCGGCCCGCCGTAGATCCCGTACAGACCATCGTCGAACACGACCGGCCGCATGAAGTTGAAGCGATACGAGAGCTGGTCGCGCTGGTTCAGCGTGTGGTTCACCTTGGCGTCGATGCCGTCGGTCGTCCGCTCGCGCACCATGGCGCGCGTGAAGTTGTTCTGCCCGACTGCCGCACCCGGAATGTTCGGCATCGGGATGAAGGCCAGCAACCGCTGCGCGATGGGGCTGATCCGGTTCGCCGGAATGATGTTGCCCTCGAACGCGGTGCGGCCGGCGCCGTTGATCGCGCCGGTCAGCGGATCGTAGATCCCGTTCGAGAATTCGCTGAAATTCCCCTGCCGCATCAGCGCGGTCGGCACCGTGGCGCGGATGATGTAGCCGTTGTTGTCGATCGTCCGCTGATAGGCGCCGAAGAAGAACAACTTGTTCCTGACGATCGGGCCGCCGAGCGTGAAGCCGGTATTCAGGAACTTCGTCGGCGCCTTCTGATGGTTGAAGTAGTCGCCGGCGTTCGTCTTCTCGTTGTTGCCGAACATGAAGACGCTGCCCTTGAACTGGTTGGTGCCCGACTTGATCGTGACGTTGGTAATCGCGCCGCCGGATCGGCCGAACTCGGCGTCGTAGTTGCTCGTCGTCACGGCGACGGTCTCGAGCGCGTCGGCCGCCGGGATGATGACCTGGAGCAGGCCCGTCTTGTGGTTGTCGTCGAGCCCCTCGATCAGCGTGTTGCTCGCCATGCCGGCCTGACCGTTGACTTCGAACCGCAGCGAGTCCTGCGAGTTGAAGAACTGGGAGTGCTCGCGATGGGGCCGCGTCGACCCGGGCACGGTGATCAGCAGGCTCTGGAAATTGCGGTTGAAGGTGAGCGGCAGGTCGGTCACCATCTTCGATTCGATGATCCGTCCCGTGTCGGTCCGATCCGTCTGCAGCACGGGCGTCTCGGCCGTGACCTGCACGGCTTCGGTCATCGCGCCGACCTCGAGCACCATGTCGACGCGGATCGTCGTGTTGACGTCGACCTTGATGTTCTGGTGGACGACTTTCTTGAAGCCTTGCAGTTCGGCGGTGACCGTGTAGCGGCCGTTGACGAGGCTCGAGAAGATGTAGCGGCCCGCATCGGTGGTGACCGTAGTGCGGCTGACGTTGGTCTCCGCTTCGGTGGCTGTCACGGTGACGCCGGGAACGGCGCCGCCACTGGAGTCGGTAACGTTGCCGAGGAGCGTGCCGGTGACGGCCTGCGCTGCGGCGGTCGAGGGCATGGCGCAGACGCCGATCGCGACGGCGCACGCCAGTGCCAGACGAAGTACGTGACGCATGTAAACTGTCCTCCGGGAAAGGGATACCGGCGCCGATAGATGACTCCAGCTTGCCAGTGGAGTCAAGCGTTTTCGGTCGGCCAGAAACGAGGAATGAGCCACATGCATGCCGTCCACGGACTCCACCACATTACGGTCATAGCAGGCCCGGCCCAGGAAAACCTGGACTTCTACGCCGGCGTGCTCGGGATGCGTCTGGTGAAGCGCAGCATCAATCAGGACGACCCGGGAACCTACCACCTGTTTTATGCCGATGCCGAGGGGCATCCGGGCACCGACCTGACGTTCTTTCCATGGTCGCATCTCGCGCCGCCGCGGATCGGCCACGGCCTCGCCGTGGAGGTCGGCCTGGAGGTGCCCTCCGGCAGCCTGGCGTTCTGGGGCGCGCGGCTCGAACGCTACGGCTTCACGCCCGGCGCGATCGAGACCCGGTTCGGCGATCGCGTGCTGCCGATCGCGGACCCGCACGGCCTCAGGCTCGCGCTCACCGAAAGCGTCCGCCCCCACCAGCGGCCGTTCGCGCCGTGGGACGGCAGCCCGATCCCCGTCGAGCGGCAGATCCGCGGTCTCTACGGCGCGCAGATCTGGGAGCGCGAGCAGGCGCCGACCGCCGCGTTCCTGACCGGCGCCCTCGGCTTCGAGGAGCTTGCGCGCGAAGGCGGATGGACGCGCTATGGCGTTCGCCACGCTCCCGGCGTGGTCGACGTGCGCGAGACGCCGGGCGAGCGCCGCGGCGCCTGGGGCGTCGGTGCAGTGCACCACCTGGCGTGGACGGTCGACGACCTCGACGAGGAGCTGATCGTGCGCGCGCAGGTCGAAGCCGCGGGCGGACGCGCGACCGAGGTGATCGATCGCTTCTGGTTCAAGTCGGTCTACTTCAAGGAGCCGGGCGGCGTGCTCTTCGAGATCGCGACGCGGGGTCCAGGGTTCGCCGTGGACGAGGACGCGTCGCATCTCGGCGAATCGCTGGTGCTGCCGCCGTGGTACGAACCGTCGCGGGCCGAGATCGAGCGCGTGCTGCCGCCGCTGACGCTGCCGGGCGACCGCTTCGTGGAGCAGCCGGTATGAGCGGTGAGGACCTCGGGTTCGTCCACGTCTACCAGGCGGCGCCGCAGCCCGGCGCGCCGACGCTGCTGCTGCTGCACGGCACCGGCGGCGACGAGCACGACCTGCTGCCGCTCGGCGGCCTGCTGCCGGGCGCGAACCTGCTCAGCCCGCGCGGCAAGGTGCTCGAGCGCGGCATGCCGCGCTTCTTCCGCCGCCTCGCAGAAGGGGTGTTCGACGTCGACGACGTCAAGCGGCGCGCGAACGAACTGGCCGACTTCATCGCCGCGGCGGCCGCGCAATACGGCTTCGATGCCTCGCAGGTCTACGCGCTCGGCTTCTCGAACGGCGCGAACATCGCTTCGGCGGTGATGCTCGCGCGCCCCGGCGTCCTCAAGGGCGGCGTCCTGCTGCGGGCGATGGTGCCGTTCGAGCCGGAGACACCCGCGGGGGCGCCGCCGCTCCGCGGCACGCGCGTCCTCGTCTCGAACGGCGAGCAGGACCCGATCGTCTCCGCAGCGGAGACCGATCGCCTCGCGCGGCTGCTGCAGCGGCACGGCGCGGAGGTGCAGGTGCACTGGCAGCCGTCGGGCCACGAGCTGATGCCAGGGGATTTCGCCGCCGCGAAAACGTGGTTGCAGGCGATTAATCGATAAAATGCATTCATGAGCGACAAGGGCGCGTTGAAACACGCGGGAATCCGCCAGTGGGTCGATGAAGTCGCCGCAATGACCCGGCCGGATCGCATTCTTTTTTGTGATGGATCGGCAGCCGAGCGCGACGAACTGATCGCCGAGTCCCTCGCCACCGGCGAACTGATCGAGCTGAACCAGCAGAAGATGCCGGGCTGCTATCTGCACCGCAGCGCGAGCCACGACGTGGCCCGCACCGAGCATCTCACCTTCGTGTGCACCGGGAAGAAAGAGGACTCGGGGGCGAACAACAACTGGATGCCGCCCGCCGAGGCCATCGCCAGACTGACGCCGTTGTTCGATGGCGTCATGAAGGGCCGCACCATGTACGTCGTCCCCTTCCTGATGGGGCCGGCGGGATCACGCTTCTCCAAGGTCGGCGTCGAAATCACCGACAGCAAGTACGTCGTGCTCAGCATGCGCGTGATGACGCGCGTCGGCCAGGTGGCGCTGGATCACCTCGCCGGGTCGAACGATTTCACGAAGTGCCTCCACTCGCTCGGCGATCTGAGCCCCGAGCGGCGCTTCATCATGCACTTCCCCGAGAGCAACGCCGTGTGGTCGATCGGCTCGGGCTACGGCGGCAACGCGCTGCTCGGCAAGAAGTGCATGGCGCTGCGGCTGGCGAGCTGGCTGGCGAAAACGGAAGGCTGGCTGGCCGAGCACATGCTGATTCTCGGGCTCGAGGATCCGCAGAAACGGATGCACTACATCGCCGGGGCGTTTCCCTCGGCGTGCGGCAAGACCAACATGGCGATGCTGCTGCCGCCCAAGACGATGCCGGGATGGAAGGCCACGACGGTCGGCGACGACATCGCGTGGCTGCGGCCGGGATCGGACGGGCGCTTGTACGCGGTGAATCCCGAAGCGGGGTTCTTCGGCGTGGTCCCCGGCACCAGCCGGAAGACCAACCCGATCGCGGCCGAGATGATCCAGCGCGACACCATCTTCACCAACGTGGCGCTGCGGCCCGACGGCACGCCGTGGTGGGAGGGACACGACGATCCGGCGCCGCAGGAGGCGCTCGACTGGCAGGGCCGCCCGTGGACGCCGGCGTCGACCGAAAAGGCGGCGCACCCGAACAGCCGCTTCACGACCCCGGCGACGAACTGCGCATCGCTCTCGCCCGAGTTCGACAACCCGGAAGGGGTGCCGATCGACGCCATCATCTTCGGCGCGCGGCGTCAGCGGCGGATTCCCCTCGTGTTCCAGGCGCGCGACTGGCAGCACGGGACCTTTCTCGGCGCGACGCTGTCGTCCGAGACGACGGCGGCCGCGACCGGCAGGGTCGGCGTGCTGCGCCGCGATCCGATGGCAATGTGGCCCTTCTGCGGCTACAACATGGGGGATTACTTCCAGCACTGGCTCGACGTCGGCGCGGGTCTCGCCAACCCGCCGAAGGTGTTCCGCGTGAACTGGTTCCGCACCAACGAGGCGGGGCGGTTCCTGTGGCCGGGCTTCGGCGACAACCTCCGCGTGCTCCAGTGGATCCTCGACCGGTGTGAGGGACGCGGCAGCGCGGTGGATACGGTGATCGGCGCCGTGCCCACGCCCGACGGGATCGACCGCGCCGGACTCAACGTCAGCGACGCCGACATGGCGGCGCTGCTCCGCGTCGATCCCGCGGAATGGGTCGAAGCGGTCGCCGGTCAGGAAGAGCTGCTCCACATGTTCGGCGAGCACACGCCGAAGGAGCTGCGGAAGGAGCACGAGGATCTGGCGCGGCGGATCCACACCGCGATCACCCCACCGGATCTGGTCGGGAGAGACAGCGGAACGTAGGGGAATCGGGTGATCGGGTGATCGGGTGATCGGGTGATCGGGTGATCGGGTGATCGGGTGATCGGGCGGTCGGCTCATTTCAGGCGCACGACGCGGATCGGCGGTCCCCACCGCTGGCTCGTCGGCGCGATCTGGAAGACGGTGGGACCGGCGGTCAGGTAGTCCCCGTAGCGCGACAGGTCGGCGGAACTGATCACCAGGAAATCCACCCGGCTGCGATACCAGTCGATGGGATGATCGAGCAGCAGTTCCGTCGGCGCCACGCGGAATCCCGCGGCGTCGAGATACGTCGGACCGCTGTTCTCGGTCGCAACGCGCGCTCCCTTCGGCGCGTTCGCCTTCAACCAGTCCGCCGCGAGGGTGCGCGTCTCGGCCTCCTTGTACTGATCGAGCCAGCGCACCGCGACCGCCGCCGGCGGCCACAGCAGCCCGGCGAGCACGGCCACCAGCAATGCCGCCGCCGGCGCCGGGCGGCGCAGCGGCCCGAACCGGCGGACGTAGCCGGCCAGCGCCAGCACGGCAACCGCCGACATGATGCACACGACCGGGACGAGCGGCAGTGCGTAGCGGCCGAAGACGAGCGAGTGCGTCGCGACCACGTAGAAGAACGCCAGCGCGAACGCGATCACCGGAATGGCGGCGCGCCGCGCGCCGGCGCGGGTCAGCAGGATCAGCATGCCGGCGATCGCGAGCGGCACGGACGCGCGTCCCCATGACGGCGAGAGGTGCTTCAGATACGTGAGCCATGCCGGCTCCGCGCCCCTCGGCGGTCCCGCGAACCGCGCGAACTGCGCCGCGAAGCCGTCGAGGAACGCCGGCATGTCGAGCACGGTGTAGGGCGCGCCGGCAAGGAACGCGACCGCCGCCGCGCCGACGATCGCGGCGAGCTTGCGCCACCGGTCGGCAGCCGCGCGCTCGCCAATCGCCCACGCCGCCAGCGGCGCGATCAGCACCACCCCGCCGGTGTACTTCGCGGCGGCCGCCAGCCCGCACAGCGCGCCGGCCCAGGCGTACGCGGTCGTGTCGCGGCGGCGCGCCGCCCGCACCGCAAGCCACAGCGCCAGCGTGGTCAGCATCACCATCGGCACGTCGGTGAGGATGAAATGCGATTCGCGGACGTGCAGCGGGTGCACCGCCAGCAGCGCCGCCGCGAGCGTGGCCGCCGGCCGGCCGCTCAGCTCGCGGGCGAGCCGGTAGGTGAGATAGACCGTCAGCACGCCGATCAGCGCCGCCACCACGCGTCCCGTCTCGTAGACCGCGTCGACCGCGAAGGCGTCCAGCGAATTCCATTCACCGCGCACCGCGCCGAGCAGGAAGCGGGCGATCGCGATGGCGGCGTGCAGATAGATGACCAGCGTCGGGTAATCGAAGATGTGGGGGTTCCAGTCGCCGCTGCGCAGGATGGCGAGCGACCGTCCGATCACCTGCGGCTCGTCGATGCCCACGGCGTGCGGAATGCCGGCGTGGAGGAACCACAGCCGCGCCGCGGCCGCGACCGCGAGGATCACAACGAGGACAATCCGCTGCATGCCTTGAGGCTGGGCAGGATATCACTTGCACTATGATCGCGTGATGGCCCACGCCTTCACGATCGGCGTCGAGGAGGAATTCCAGATCGTCGACCCCGACACCGGCGCGCTGCGATCGCACGTCTCCGAGCTGCTCACCGCGAGCGCGCCGGCCCTCGGCGATCAGATCAAGCGCGAGCTGCATCAGTCGATCGTCGAAGTGGGCACCAAGATCTGCGCCGACGTCAACGAGCTGGAGCGGGAGGTGTGCCGCATCCGCCGCGAGCTGTCGCAGAGCGCCGAGAGCGTCGGGCTGCGCATCGCCGCCGCCGGCACGCACCCGTTCTCCAGCTGGAAGGACCAGCTCGTCTCCCCCGGCGAGCGGTACCAGAACATCGTCGAGGAGCTGCAGCAGCTGGCCCGATCGCTGCTGATCTTCGGGCTGCACATCCACGTCGCCGTCCCGGACAAGGCCAGCACGATCGAGCTGCTGAACGAAGCGCGCTACTTCCTGCCGCACCTGCTCGCCCTCTCGACCAGCTCGCCCTTCTGGCAGGGACGCGACACCGGGCTCAAGTCGTACCGCACCACGGTCTTCCGCCGCTTCCCGCGCAGCGGCATTCCCGACGAGTTCAGCTCGTGGAGCCAGTACGAGGAATACGTCGACACCCTCGTCGCGCTGCACTGCATCGACGACGGCAAGAAGGTGTGGTGGGACCTGCGGCCGCATCCGGTGTTCGGCACGCTGGAGTTCCGCATCTGCGACGTGCCGACCTCGCCCCGCGCCACCATCGCGCTCGCGGCGCTGGCCCAGGCGCTGGTGGTGAAACTGTACCGCCTGCGGCGCAGCAATCTCGGCTTTCGCATCTACTCGCGCGCGCTGGTCGAAGAGAACAAGTGGCGGGCGGCGCGCTATGGGCTCGACGGGCAGCTGATCGACTTCGGCAAGCGCCAGGAAGTGCCGATGCGCGTGCTGGCCAGAGAACTGCTCGAATTCGTCGACGACGTCGTCGACGAGCTGGGCAGCCGGAAGGCGCTCGGCTACATCGAGACGATCCTCGCCGAGGGCACCAGCGCGGATCGCCAGCTCGCCGTGTTTCGCGAGACCGGCGACCTGCGGCAGGTGGTGAACTGGCTGATTGCGGCCACGCGTGAGAGCAACGAGGAGGTCCGTTCGTGAAAGTCGGGCTGCTGTGCGGTCGCGAATACGCCTTCCCCCCTGCCTTCATCGAGCGGGTGAACGCCGCGGGACGCGAGCACGGCATCACCGCCGAGATGGTCACGCTCACCGGCACGCGGATGGGGGAACGGCCCGAGTATCGCGTGATCGTCGACCGCATCTCGCACGAAGTCGAGTACTACCGGGCCTACCTGAAGCATGCGGTGCTGCAGGGCGCGTACGTCATCAACAACCCGTTCTGGTGGACCGCCGACGACAAGTTCTTCAACTACGCGGTCGCCGAGCGGGTGGGGGTGGCGGTGCCCAGGACGGTGGTGCTGCCGCAGAAGTCGTATCCCGCCGACGTCGATCTGACGTCGGAGTCGCTGCGCAATCTCGGGTATCCGATCGACTGGGACGGCCTGCTCGACTACGTGGGACGGCCGGCGATCCTCAAGCCCTACTCGGGCGGCGGCTGGAAGCACGTGTACAAGGTCAACAACAAGGAGGAACTGCTCGCCGCGTACGACAACACCGGACCGTACTGCATGACGCTGCAGCAGTTCATCCGCTTCGACAAGTACGTCCGCTGTTTCACCTTCGGGAAGACCGACATCACGCCGGTGCGCTACGACGTCGCCGAGCGGCGCTACCTGGTCGAGCACGCCTATCTCGAGTCCGATCTCGGCGCGCGCATCGTCAAGGACGCACAGACGCTGAACACCGCGCTCGGCTACGAGATGAACACGATCGAGTTCGCCGTGCAGGACGGCGTCCCCTACGCGATCGACTTCCTGAATCCGGCGCCGGACTTCGAGCGCGACCGCATCACGCCGCACTATTTCGAGCTGGTGCTCGACCGTATGACCCGGCTGGTGATCGACCGGGCGCTGAGCGGCAAGGCGTCGCAGTCGTGGCCGCGGTGGGCGGAGATGACCGGCCTGTCGCACGCGACCGCGATTTGAAGGGGTGTGGTCAGCGGCCCTGCCACGGACGTGAGCGGGGGCGGCTGTCAATCAGACGATGACTCAGGGACTGGATCCGATCGCCGAGTGGCAGGCGCTGGTGCACGCGCAGGACGGAAGCGGGCTGTGCGGCGCGCTCGCCGTCCAGATGCGCGAGCGGCGGCTGACCTTCGGTGAGCGGCTGCTCTGCCCGTTTCTTCGCCCGTTCTTTCTCTCGGTGGCCGACGAGCAGCGCGTCAGGCACGCCGCCGAGACGCTGTGGCGGCTGGGGGAGCGGGTGGCGGACGCCGCGCGCGAGCGTCCCGAGCTGCTGCGCGATCTGTGTCTCAGCGATGCCGAGATCGCGCTCGCGGAGATCGATCCCGGCTACGGCGTGTCCAGCACCGCCGGACGGGCCGACGCCTTCCTGCTGCCCGACTCGCTGCAGTTCGCCGAGTACAACGCCGAGTCGCCGGCGGGGCCGGGCTATAGCCAGCGGCTCGCGGAGCTGTTCGAGGAGGGGGCGCTGATGGCGCGCTTCCGGGAGTCGTTCGCGGTGCGGCACGACACGCCGATCGCGCACCTGCTGCAGGCGCTGCTCGAGAGCTACCGCGACTGGGGCGGCACGGCTTCGCCGCCGCAGATCGCGATCGTCGACTTCCGCGGCGTCCCGACCTGGAGCGAGTTCGAGCTGCTGCGCGATGCGTTCGCCGCCTCCGGGGTGCCGGCGCTGGTCGCCGACCCGCGCGACCTCGAGTTCGACGGCCGCCGTCTGGCGGCCGGCGGCCGGCCGATCGATCTGGTCTACCGCCGCGTCCTGATCAACGACATCGTCGCGCGCGCCGACGACTGCCGGGCGCTGGTCGAGGCGTATCGCGCGCGCGCGGTCTGCGTCGCCAACAGTCTGCGCTGCAAGATCGCGCACAAGAAGGCGTTCTTCGCCGTGCTGACCGACGAGCGCCATGCCGGGCTGTTCTCCAGGGAGGAGCGGGACGTCATCGCGGCGCACGTGCCGTGGACCCGCGTCGTGCGCGAGCATGGCGCGGAAGACATCCGCCGCCGGCGCGAGCAGCTCGTGCTGAAGCCGAACGACGAGTACGGCGGCACCGGCGTCACGCTCGGGTGGGAAGCCTCCGACGCCGACTGGGACGCGGCGATCGAGCGTGCGCTGGCCGAGGCGGATCGCGGCTGGGTGGCGCAGGAGCGGATCCACGTCCGGCGCGAAGTGTTTCCCGTCTGCGCCGGCGATCGCGCGAGCGACCGGGAGATGCTGGTGGATTTCGCGCCCTACGTCTTCCGCGGCCGCGTCGGCGGCTTCCTCACGCGGCTGAGCGCCACCGGCCTCGCCAACGTCACATCGGGCGGCGGCCAGGTGCCGGCCTTCGTCGCCGAGCCGGTGTCATGAGTACAGGCATGTTCGGGTCGTTTCCGCCGCAGCTCGCGCCCGGAGCGCGCAATGCCGTTGAAGTCTGTCTCGCCGTCCGCCGCGGCGAGCGGGTCGCGGTCATCGCCGATCGCGCCAGCAGCGCCGTGGCGGCGAGCCTCGAGGCCGCCCTGGTCGACTGCGGGGCGGCGCCGGACGGCGTGCTCATCGAGCGCGTCGCCGCACGTCCGATGACCGAGGCGCCGGCCCCGGTGCTCGAGGCGCTCGAACGCTGCGACGCCGGCATCCTCTGCGTGCAGCCGCAGCAGGGAGAGCTCGGCGCGCGGATGCGGATCGTCGCGACCGTCGAGCGGCGGCAGATCCGCTACGCCCACATGGTGGGCGTCACGCCGGGCATCATGACGCAGGGAATGCGGGCCGACTATCGCCTGGTCGATCGCTTGAGCACGGCGCTGTGCGACCGGATGCGGACCGCCGAATCGCTCCGCGTCGAGACGCCGCACGGCACCTCGCTGCGCGCCACCTTCGATCCGGCGCTGCACTGGGTGAAGACGAGCGGGCTGATCAACACCCGCTACTGGTCGAATCTGCCGGCCGGCGAGGTGTTCACCACGCCGGCCTCCGTGGACGGCCGGTTCGTCTGCAACGCGACGGCCGGCGATTATTTCGGTCCCAAGTATGGCGACCTGTCACCGACGCCGCTGACGCTCGAAATCGCCGGCGGCCGGCTGGTGTCGGCGGACTGCGCGCGCAAGGAGCTGGAGCGCGAATTCTGGGAGTACTGTCACACGGACGATTCGAGCGATCGCGTCGGCGAGCTGGCATTCGGCACCAACCTCGCCCTGACCGACATGATTGGCATCCTGCTCCAGGACGAGAAAGTCCCGGGCGTGCACCTGGCCTTCGGCGATCCCTACGGCAGCCAGACCGGCGCCGACTGGAAATCACGCACCCACATCGACGTGCTCACCCGCGACTGCGACGTGTGGATCGACGACCTGCAGGTGATCGCCCGCGGCCGGTACCAACTCGAGGTCCTCGGCCTCACGGACCAGGGACAGAGCCCTGAGCACTAAGCACTGAGCACTGAGCACTGAGCACTGCGCACTGAGCACTGCGCACCGCGCACCGCGCACTGCGCACTCAAACGTAATTCATGTATTCCCACATCATGTGGCGCCAGTACGGCCAATCGTGCCCTCCCTGGGCGCCCCAGTCGTCGAGGTTGTGCCGGATGCCGCGGCTCGCCAGGATGGCGGACAGCCGGTAGGCTTCCTCGGGATGCTCCCACGGCCCGGTTCCCGTCGCCAGATGGATGTCGCAGCTCGAGAGCTGGTGCAGCGTCCAGCCGTCCGACATGCTGCTCATGTAGTCGACGGGATTGTTGAAATAGAAGTTGTCGTCGTAGTCGCCGCTCATGAAGCGGCGCATGTCGTAGACGCCGGAGAGCGCGAAACAGCGCTTGACCACGTCCGGATGTTTGAGGATGGTGTTCGCCGCGTGATATCCGCCGAGCGACGCCCCCATGACCCACATCGCGATGTCCTCGGTGCGGCAGTGGCTCCGCACGAACGGCATCACTTCCTCGACGATGTAGGCGTCGTACTGCGCCTGCATGTAGCTGCGGTGCCGCGGGTGCGCGCCGCCGTTGCCGAACGAGTCGGCGTTGTTGGTGTTCACGCAGAACACCTTCACGCGGCCCGCCTCGATCGCGCCCGACATCGCACCGATGACCCCCTGCCGCTCGTACTCCCATTCGTCGCCGCCGGTGGTCGGAAAGGCGATCATCGGCGGGCCGTAATGGCCGAAGATCACCACGCCCATGTCGCGGCCGAGCCGATGGGAATACCAGTAGTGCGCCTCGCGCTGCATCACGTAGAAGTCTAATGGAAAAGCACACCTTCCAATTGTGGTCGCCGCAGCTGCGGAACCGGCGCGGCATCGACGTGTACCTGCCGGATTCGTACAGCCAGGGCCGGCGGCGCTATCCGGCGGTGTACATGCACGACGGGCAGAACCTCTCCGACCCGTCGATCGCGTTTGCCGGTAAGACGTGGAGCCTGCACGAGGGGCTCGCGTGGCTCGCCGGCCGCGGGATCGAGCCGATCGTGATCGGCATCCACAACACGCCCGGACGGCTGGCCGAGTACAGCCCGTTCCCCGACGCGGCGCACGGCGGCGGCGACGGCGATCGCTACGCGCGTTTTCTGATCGACACCGTGAAGCCGCGCATCGACGCCGCGTTCCGCACCAGGAAGGATCGCGACAGCACCGTCGTCGCCGGCTCGTCGATGGGCGGGTTGATCAGCCTGTACGCGTTCTTCCGGCGTCCGTCGCCGTTCGGCCGCGCCGCGGTGCTCAGCCCGTCGGTGTGGTTCGGCGGACGCGAGATCCTGCGGTTCGTCGAACGGGCGCGGACGACCCGCGGGCGGCTGTACGTGGACGTCGGAACCGACGAGGGGGCCGGAACGCTGCAGAATGCCCGCGCGCTCAACCGGCTGCTGCGGCGGAAGGGATATCGCAAAGACACGCTGGCCTACCTCGAAGCCGACGGGGGAAAGCACCAGGAATCCGACTGGGCCTGGCGGCTCCCGCAGGCACTGGAGTTTCTGCTCGGGGAGAAGTAATCTGACGCCGCCATGAAACTCGATCGCCGAGCGTTCTTCGTCTTGACATCCGTCGGAGCGGCCGGGTTGCTCGCGCCGCGCCGGATCTTCGCCCGGGCGGCGCCGCAGCAGCCGGTGTCGGCGCCGCCGAAATTCGAGGACGTGCGCCGCAACGTCGGCGTGTTCACGATGCGCGGCGGCACGATCGGCTGGCTGGTGACGCGCGATGCGGTCGCGGTGGTCGACAGCCAGTACGCCGACACCGCCCAGGCGTGCATCGACGGCCTGAAGCAGAAGGCGCCGAACCGCGGCATCGACATGCTGTTCAACACCCACCATCACGGCGATCACACCGGCGGCAACGGCGTGTTTCGCCCGGTGGTGAAGAAGATCGTCGCCCACAGGAACGTGCCGGATCTGATGCGGAAAGCGCTGTCGGCGTCCAGCGCGCCCCCGGCCGCCGCGCCGGCGATTCCCGACGCGATCTTCGAGACGGCCTGGTCGCAGGATTTCGGCGACGAGAAGATGACCGCGCGCTACGACGGCCCCGGGCACACCGGCGGCGACGCGATCGTCCATTTCGAGCGCGCGCACGTCGTCCACATGGGGGACCTGCTGTTCCACGAGCGTCACCCGCGCGTCGATCGTCCGGCGGGGGCGTCGATGCAGAACTGGATGAAGATCCTCGAGCGCGTCACCGCGGCGATGCCGGCCGACACCATTTACATCGCCGGGCACTCGCGGGACGGGCTGCCGGTGACGACGGACCGCAAGGCGGTGCTGCGCTTCCGTGATTACCTGGACGCGGCGCTGACGTTCGCCAGAAAGGGGATCGCCGCGGGACAGAGCAAGGAGGCGATTGCCGCAGCCACGCTACTGCCGGGCTTCGAATCGTACCAAGGCAGCGGCACGGCGCTGACGCTCGGCGGTGTGCTCACCGCCGCGTTCGAGGAGCTCAGCGCGAAGTGATCCAGGGCAGCTTCCGGCTGGGTTCGTCGGTGTGGAGGAGCGTCCACAATTCGATACGCCACAACCGGGCGCATTCCCGACACCACGTCAGGTAATAGACGTCCATCGTGCCCCGCAGCTCCGTGCCGGCCTCACACTTCGGACAAATCAACGTCATGACAACCCGCGTTTTGTAAGAAAACCCGACGCGAAACCCGCTCCGCCCCCGGCTTTGCCGGGGGTGCCGCATGGTGCGTGCCGTTTTCAGCTGAAGAACTCAGCCGTGGCACGGGAATCGCAAGGCGAAGAGTGCCAGCTCCCCCGGAGGCACACAACGTGACACGCAAGCGCGGACAGCCTCTCGTGCTGCTCGCTGAAGACTTCGAAGACGCCCGCGAGTTGTACCGCGACTACCTGGAATTCTCGGGCATCTCCGTGCACGCCGTCGGCAACGGCCGGGAAGCCATCGATCAGGCGATCGCGCTGCAGCCCGATCTCATCCTGATGGACGCGAGCATGCCCGTGCTCGACGGCTGGCAGGCGACCCGGGAGTTGAAGCGCAATCCCGCAACCCGCCACATTCCCGTCCTGGCGCTGACCGCGCACGCCTTCGACCACGCACGGCGCGAGGCGGCGGCAGTGGGCTGCGACGGCTTCGTCACCAAGCCGTGCCTGCCCGACGATCTGGTGTCGCGCGTCCGCGCCGCACTCGGCACCGGCGCGGTCGGCAGGAAAAAGCGCTAGGCCCTCCCGGGCCGCCCGCCGGCGTGTTGTAAGCTACCGGGCGAATGAATCCCATTACCGCGCTGCTGGTGGCTCTTGGTGTGCTCACCGGGGGCTATATCGTCGCCTGGTCCAGAATCGAAGACGGACCCACCCCGCTGTCGATCGTCACCGGCGCGGTCACCAATTTTCTCGACGCGCTGGGAATCGGATCGTTCGCCACGAGCACCGCGATATTCCGCGCCTTCAAGATGGTGCCCGACCGGGTCATCCCCGGCACGCTGAACGCCGGACACACCCTGCCGACGGTGGCGCAGGCCTTCATCTTCACCGCGCTGATCCCGGTCGACGTGCTCACGCTGTTCTCGATGATTGCCGCGGCGGTCGCCGGCGCGTGGCTGGGCGCCGGAATCGTCGCACGATGGCCGAAACGGCGGGTGCAGCTGGGGATGGGCTTGGCGCTGCTCGCCGCGGCGATGTTCTTCACCATGCGCAATCTCAATCTCTTTCCGGCGGGATCGGACGCGATCGGCGTGCGCGGTGCGACGCTGGTGCTCGCCGTGGCGGGCAATTTCCTGCTGGGCGCGCTGATGTCGCTCGGCATCGGCCTCTACGCGCCGTGCATGGTGCTGGTCAGCCTGCTGGGGATGAGCGAACGCACGGCGTTCCCGATCATGATGGGCTCGTGCGCGTTCCTGATGCCCGTGGGCAGCCTGAAGTTCATCCGCGAACGTGCCTACAGCCGGTCGGTCGCGCTCGGCCTGGCGCTCGGCGGGATTCCCGGCGTCCTCGTCGCCGGGCTGATCGTCAAGAACCTGAATCTCACCACGGTGCGCTGGCTGGTGATCGTCGTCGTGCTCTACACGGCGCTGACGATGCTCTACTCGGCGTTCACCGAACGCTCGGCGGCGGAGGGGGAACGGCTGCCGCGGAGTTGATGTCGCCGGCGGCGGGAACCGCTGCGCCCGCCACTCGCGGTCCGGCCTGCGAAGACGGGATCCGTTCCGTGGGAGAATTCGCGCGTGAAAACGTTCCTCCTCTCCGCGCTCGCCATGGCGGGCTGGCTGGCCATGGCCCCGGCGCCGCCGCGGTGGGAAGCGCAGACGAGCGGAGTCACGGCGCGGCTGCGCGGCGTGAGCGCGGTCAGCGAGCGGGTGGCATGGGCGAGCGGCGCGAGCGGCACGGTGCTGCGTACCGGCGACGCCGGCGCGACGTGGGCGAGGCTCAGCATCCCCGACGCGGCGTCGCTCGACTTCCGCGACGTCGACGCGATCACGGCGGCGGCCGCCTACGTCCTGAGCATCGGTCCCGGCACCGCGTCGCGCATCTACAAGACCACCGACGCCGGCGCGACATGGACGCTCCAGTTCACCAACCAGGAGCCGAAAGGGTTCTTCGACGCCATGGCCTTCTGGGACGATCGCCGCGGCCTGGTGATGGGTGATTCGATCGACGGCCGGTTCGACATCCTCCGCACCGTGGACGGCGGTCGGACGTGGGCGCGCGTCCCCGCCGCAGGTCTGCCGCCGGCGCTGCCGAATGAAGGGGCGTTCGCCGGCAGCGGGACCAACGTCGCGGTGCTGCCCGGCGGGCACGCCTGGATCGGGACCGGCGCGGCGGCGCGCTGCCGCGTGCTGCACACCAGCGATTACGGCGCGACCTGGACGATCGCCGACACGCCGGTGGCGGGATCGGAGTCTGCCGGCATCTTCTCCATCGCCTTTCGCGATCCGCGCCGCGGACTCACCGTCGGGGGCGACTACCGCAAGGAACACGACGCGGCGAACAACGCCGCGGTGACGCTCGACGGCGGCCGCACGTGGCAGGCGGTCGCCGGCCTCGGCGGCTTTCGCTCCGTCGTCGCCCGCGTACCGGGGGCGCCGGGATCATGGATCGCCGTCGGCCCGCAGGGGGCCGACATCAGCGCGAATGACGGACAAAGCTGGACGCCGGTCGACGGCGGCGGATACCATGCGTTCGCGTTTGCGCCCCGCGGCCGCGTCGGCTGGGGCGTCGGCGAGCGAGGCAGGGTCGGGAAATTGATCTGGTGATCGGGCGATCGGGTGATCGGGTGATCTGTCATGAAACGACTGCTCTTGACCATCGCCGGCGCGCTGTGTGCCGCTCCCGTGCTGGCGCAGGGAACGCAAGCGGACTACGACCGCGCGCTCGGTCTGCGCCGGCAGTACGAGGCGCAGGTCGGCAACGTGCCGGAGCCGCCGCGATGGGTCGGCCGCACGCACAAGGCGTACTACCGGCGCGCGGTGAAGGGGGGGCATGACTTCATCCTCGTCGACGCGGATGCGCGGAGCAAGGCGCCGGCGTTCGATCACGCCGCCATCGCCGCGTCGCTCTCGAAGGCCGCGGGCAAGAGCTACACCGCCCTCGATCTGCCGTTCAACTCGTTCGAATTCGCCGACGCCGAGCGCGCGATCCAGTTCGTCGCCGAGAACGCGACCTGGCGCTGCACCGTCGCCGACTCGTCGTGCCGCAAGGCGACGCCAGCCGAGGCGCAGCAGGGCGGCGGCCGCGGCGGACGGGGCGGCGGCGCCGGCACCGGCGGGCGCGGCGGCGCGCCGGCCGACGGCACGCCGGCGGTTCGCGTGTCGCCGGACGGCCGCCTCGAGGCGCTGATCTGGAACTACAACGTCGCGGTGCGCGACGCCGCGACCGGGGACAACCAGGTCGTGCTCAGCACGGACGGCTCGGAAGGCAACGCCTACGAGTTCGCGTCGATCGCGTGGTCGCCGGACTCGAAGCGGATCGCGGCAAACCGGGTCCGTCCCGGGTATCGCCGCGAAGTGCACTACGTGGAGTCGTCGCCGGCGGATCAGCTGCAGCCGAAGCACACCGTCAACGTCTACGCCAAGCCGGGCGACGCGCTGCCACTGCCGCAGCCGGTGATCTTCGACGTCGCCGCGAAGTCGGCGCTGCTCCTCGACGACACGCTGTTCCCCAACCCGTACGGCCTCAGCCGGTTCGAGTGGCGGAAGGACAGCCGCGCGGTCACCTTCGAGTACAACCAGCGCGGCCACCAGGTGTTCCGGGTGCTCGAAGCCGACGCGGCGACCGGCCGCGTGCGCGCCGTCATCTCGGAAGAGCCGAAGACGTTCTTCAACTATCGCCCCGCCAACGGCAACCTCGCCGACTCGGGCAAGAAGTACCGCTACGACCTGGACGACGGCCGCGGCGTGATCTGGATGTCCGAGCGCGACGGCTGGAACCATCTGTATCTGATCGACGGCGCCAGCGGCGCGGTCAAGCAGCAGATCACCCGCGGCGAATGGGTGGTGCGGGCCGTGATCAAGGTGGACGAGGCGGCGAAACAGATCATCTTCAGCGCCGGCGGGATGACCGCGGGCAGGGACCCGTACTTCCTCAGCGTCTACCGCATCAACTTCGACGGCAGCGGGCTCACGCCGCTGACGCCCGGCGACGGCAACCACACCGTGGCTTTCTCGGAAGACGGCACGCTCTACGTCGACACCCGTTCGCGCGTCGACGCGGCGCCGGTGTGGGAGCTGCGGCGCACCGCCGACGCGAGCCTGGTGCTGCCCCTCGAGACCGGCGACATCGCGCAACTGCAGGCGTCGGGCTGGAAGGCGCCGGAGACGTTCGTCGCCAAGGCGCGCGACGGCCGCACCGACATCTGGGGCGTGATCTACCGGCCGTCGAACTTCAGCGCGGCGCGCAAGTACCCCGTGATCGAGAACATCTACGCCGGTCCGCAGGGCTCGTTCGTGCCGAAGTCGTTCGCCGTCTACAACGCGATGCAGGCGATCGCCGAGCTCGGCTTCATCGTCGTCCAGGTCGACGGCATGGGTACGTCGAACCGATCGAAGGCGTTCCACGACGTGGCGTGGAAGAACCTGGGCGACGCCGGCTTCCCCGATCGCATTTTGTGGCACAAGGCGGTGGCGGCGAAGTATCCGTACTACGACATCACCCGGGTCGGGATCTACGGGACGTCCGCCGGCGGGCAGAGCGCGCTCGGCGCGCTGCTCTTCCACGGCGACTTCTACAAGGCGGCCGTGTCGGCGTCGGGCTGCCATGACAACCGCATGGACAAGATCTGGTGGAACGAGCAGTGGATGGGATGGCCGATCGGACCGCACTATGCCGAGGCGTCCAACGTCGACCACGCGAAGCATCTGCGGGGCGATCTGCTGCTGATCTACGGCGAGATGGACACCAACGTCGATCCGTCGTCCACGCTGCAAGTGGTCAACCAGCTCGTCAGACACAACAAGAACTTCGATCTGCTCGCCATCCCCGGCGCCGGCCATACCTCCGGCGGCACCTACGGGGATCGCAAGCGCTGGGACTTCTTCGTCCGCCATCTGCTCGGCGTCAACCCGCCGCGGTGGACCGACGCGATGAAGACTGCCGCCACGGCCGCGGCCGCGGAGGACGAGGACGAGGACGAGCTCGCGTCGCCGTGGGTGACGGAGCGCGGCGGAGATCGCTGACCGTCGGCCACGGCTTGCACGCAATACAGCGATACACGGAAGTGTTTCCGTGCGCTCCGTGAAATCCGCGGCGTGAAGTCCGCGGCGTGCGTCAGGGGCGGATGCGAATCGCCAGGAGCGAACGCTCCACCGCCTCGCCGGAACCGGCGGTCAGCTCGAAGAGATAATCGCCGCGCCCGAGGCCCGAGAGGGACATCTCGAGGACCAGCTGTTTCTTCTCCACGTCTTCCGCGAGCGGCAGCCCGACCGGGATCGGCTTGCCGGAGCGATCGAGCAGGCGCACGTCGCGGCGATCGAGGGACGACAGCACCGGCCACTCGACGCGGATCCGTTCGTTGCGGGCGAACTCGAAGGCCGCCACCGGCCGTGTCGCGATGCGCGATGAGGATCGGTAGGCGATCGGGTCGGCGATGAGTTTCCGGCGAGCCGCCGGGAGCTTCGCCCAGTCGTCCGCCGGCGGCGCAGCCGGCGATACCAGCCGGACGGCGACGCGCGAGGGAGCGGCGGGCAGCGGCACCGCCACGGCAGTGGAGTGCGCGCCCGGCTCGAGGCGCCCGCGGGCGCGGGCGATCGGCACCCCATCCGCCGCCACGGCATCGACTTCGACGTCGGCGCCTTCCTTCCACTTCCCGGCCGCGATCGACGCCGCGGACAGCTCCGCCACCACGGTCATCTGCTGCGGCGCCATTGCCGCATAGACGGCGAACGGCCGCGCGCCGCGCTCGAGCACGGCGAGCGCGGCTTCCACCGCCGACTGGCCGCCGGGGGCGGCGGCGCGGGCCGCCGAGCCGGCCAACGCGGCGATCTCCCCGGCGGTCGGCGCCCGGTACTGCCGCCGCGCGCGGACCTGCTGTCCGGTGCGCGTCAATCGCACGCGCAGATTGCGCAGCCCGCCGTCGAATCTGGTGTTGGTGGTGTAGTAGCCGAGCACGTAGTAGGCGGCGAGGTCGTCGGCGATGCGCTTGAAACCGGCGTTCAGATCGTTGGTGCCGGTGACGGCGATGCCATCGGTTTCGTCCGCTAGCGATCGCAGGTCGTCGTACGCGCTCTGCATGGCGCGCGTGCTGCTCCGATCGGGGGGGGCCTGCAATCCGCCTGGCGTAATCGTGTAGAAGCTGACGTTGTCCCGCTTCGCCGCCTGCAGCAGTTCGCGGAACCGGGGCTCGAAATCCATCAGCGCGAGCCGCTGGAACTCCGCGGCGCAGCCGCTGGCATTCCCGCCGCGCGCGTTGGTCACGACCTGCCGATCGTCGCCGGTGACGCGGCCGCGGTCGATGCCCACCCGCGGCATCTGTTGCCCGCGTTTGTCGAGCAGCGACGGATCCGGCCGCCACCGCGGGAGCAGGTTGGTGACCAGGACGAGATTCTTCCGCTCCTGCCGAACCGACCCGAGCTGCCGCACGAGATCCGTCAGGTTCGTGTAGGTGGCGTCCGCCCGGAAGCGCACCTTCATCGGGTCGTCGGCCCTGGTGATGTCGACGCCGTCGCAGAAGCCCAGCACTTCGTCGGCCTCATCGCGATCGATCACGCTGGCGCGCCACAGGTCCTTGATCTGGCTGACGGTGACCGCGGTCTTCTGCGCGAGCACGAGATCCTTCACCGAGTTCCTGGTCGTCACGAAGCCGTAGAGATCCCGCGGCCCGACGACCCGCTCGAAGAAGTCGATCAGCGGCTGCTGGATGTGCGGCAGGTCCTCCTGCGCCGCGAACGGTCCCGCCGACTTGCTCAGCGCCATGTCGACGTAGACGACGAACACGCGGTAGCGGGGATCGGCCGCGAGGTCGTAACCGGCGCGCTGCGATGACGGGTCGCGCCGTTCCGCCTCCGGCGTCAGCCCCTCGAACTCGATGTAGTCGAAGCTCTCGATCGCCTGCGGCTTGCCGTCCTCGAAGACTTCGAAATCCGCCGCCTGCAGTCCCTTGACGATCCTGCCGTCCACGATCGGATAGGCGTCCACGCGGACGAAGTGCGTGCCGCCGCGGAACACGGGGCGCTGTTGCGCTTCCGCCGGCTTGTCGGCCGGCGCCTGTGCCGACACGACCGACGGTCTACGCTCCGCCACAAAGACCACGAAGAACACAAAGACCACGAAGAAAACCCAATTGCTCGTCTTCCTGAGCTTTGTGGCCTTCGTGAACTTTGTGCCGGAGCGCCCGCCGTGGCGCGTCTGAGTATTCGCCATTATGGCGTCCACGAGACAACCAACGGTTCACGCGCCGCCACAAAGCTCACGAAGGCCACCAGGATCACGAAGAAGACCGATCTGGTTTTCTTTGTGGCCTTGGTGATCTTCGTGGCCTTTGTGCCGGAGCGCCCGCCGTGGCGCGTCTGAGTATTCGCCATTATGGCGTCCACGAGACAACCAACGGTTCACGCGCCGCCACAAAGCTCACGAAGGCCACCAGGATCACGAAGAAGACCGATGTGGTTTTCTTTGTGGCCTTGGTGATCTTCGTGGCCTTTGTGACGGAGCGCCCGCCGTGGCGCGGTTCAGCGCTCACTGCAGGACCCTTACTGCTTGCCGCCGCCTTTCGCCGACAGCGACCGGTAATACTGCTCCACCAGCTTGCGGTACTGCTCGGGGACGTCGTCGTTGCCCGAGAGGAACACCTGACTGGCGTTGGCGTCGAGGCGCCGGCGCAGCATGTATTCGAAGCGCTTGATGTTGTCCGTCACCGACTGCTCGAGACGGGCGAGGGTCTCGGGGTTGGCGTAGACGCTCTCGTCATCGAGCTTGCGCAGCCCTTTGATGATCTCGTCCAGCTCCTTGGCGTCGATCTTCTGCTGATTGAGCAGGCGGCGCAGCTGCTCGGCGTCGGCGGCGCGCTGCCGCGCCTCGCCGCGGAACTGACGCGTCTGTTCCCCCGTGAAGCGGCCCGGCATCGGACGCGCGTCACCGGCCGATCCGCCGAACGGATTCACCATCGCGCTCTGCGAATCGCCGCGTCCGTCGGGGGTTCCCTGGCCGCGCTGCCCCTGCCCCTGTTGCTGGCCCTGGCCTTGTCCCTGTCCTTGCTGACCCTGCTGGCCTTGCTGCCCTTGCTGGCCTTGCTGCCCTTGCTGGCCTTGCTGCCCTTGCTGACCCTGCTGCCCTTGCTGACCTTGCTGGCCTTGCTGGCCTTGCTGACCCTGCTGGCCTTGCTGACCCTGCTGGCCTCGCTGACCCTGCTGGCCCTGCTGGCCTTGCTGGCCTTGCTGGTTCTGTTCGCCCTGCTGCCCTTGCTGGTTCTGGCGGTTCTGCGAGCCCCGGGCG